>NZ_JBFODV010000056.1:0-37756 GCF_040908495.1 Aeromonas sp. R1-1
GGGGGGGAGTGTCAGCTGCGTCAGCCGTTACTGGTAGCGGCCAACCGCGATGGGGGACTCCTGCTCAATCTGGCCAAGGCGCTCGGCCCACTGGGCGAGCCAGGCTTCCCGCTCTTCTTGCGAGACCCGCACCGGGGCATAGCAGATATGGGGGCGCAGCACGTCAAAGCCGACAAATTGCAGGATCCCGCGCTGGATGGGGCGCAGCACCCCGTCGATATCGCCGTTGAAGCCGCCGGGCAGATAGGTCTCGGCAGGGCCGCCGGTGGTCAGGCTCAGCAACGCCCGCTTGCCGCGAAACTTGCCGCTCTCGTAGATATGGCCCTGACCATAAACCCGCCCCATGGCAAAGACCCGATCCACCCACCCCTTGAGAATGGCGGGCAGGCCAAACCACCAGAGCGGGAACTGGAAGATCAGCAGGTCGGCCGCCTCCAGCTTTTGCATCTCCTGCTCCAGCTGCGGGGCAAAGCTGCCCTGCTCGGTGGCAGCCAGCTCTTCAAGCTGCAGCTTGAGAAAATCGGGATCGCTGGCGGCGGTGAAGTTGCGCCGATCCGAGACGGGATCAAAGCCCATGGCATAGAGATCGCTGGTCATCACTGTGTGGCCCGACTGCTCCAGCGCCCTGATGGCGTGGCAGAAGAGGGCACCGTTGAAACTTTTGGGTTCGGGATGGGCATAGACGATAAGCACCTTCATAACAGACTCCGTGGCAAATGATGCGAGGGTGACAGGCTTGGTTGCTGAAACAGTTGAGGGCTTGAGGCTGTGTCACAGCATAGAAGCCTGCCGCGCCGATTGCAGCAGGCGCCACGCCCTTGCGTGACGCCTGCTGGCGCAACTTATGCCTGACAGGCAGCGAGCCGGAGGGCTTCGCGGCGCTCGCTGACATGGGTCAACCCGTAGGCCAGCAGCACGATAAGGGCGCCGATCCAGGGGGTGTGCATCAGGCCGAGGTGCTCTACCACCAAGCCACCGACCACAGATCCGAGCGCAATGCCGACGTTGAAGGCGGCAATATTGAGGCCCGATGCCACATCCACCGCCTTGGGGGTGTGCAGTTCGGCCTGCTTCACAACCAGTACCTGCAGACCCGGCACGTTGCCGAAGGCAAAGGCGCCCCACACCAGCACGGTGAGCACCGCCAGCACCGGATGGGGTGCGGTGAAGGTGAGGGCCAGCAGCACCAGCGCCAGACCGGCAAACAGCAGCTTGAGCGCCGGCAGGGGACCCATCTTGTCGGCCAGCTTGCCACCCCAGATATTGCCGACGGCGACCGATACCCCGTACACCAGCAGGATCAGGCTCACCGCACCGGCGCTAAAGCCGCTCACCTGCTGCAGGATGGGGGCGAGGAAGGTGAAGGCCGTGAAGGCGCCGCCATAACCGAGGGCGGTTTTGGCGTAGACCAGCAGCAGCGGCTTTTTGGTCAGTACCGAGAGTTGTTCGCGGATGGTTGAGGCTGCCCCCTTGGGCAGGTTATTCGGGATCAGCAGCAGGCTACCCACCATGGCGACGAGGCCGAGCAGGCTCACTACCAAAAAGGTTTCACGCCAGCCAAAGACCTGACCAATCCAGGTGCCAAGCGGTACGCCGGTCACCAGCGCCACGGTAAGGCCGCTGAACATGATGGCGATGGCGCTCGCCGCCTTCTCTTTGGCCACAAGACCCGTGGCGATGGTGCTGCCCACCGAGAAGAAGACTCCGTGCGCCAGTCCGGTCAGGATGCGGGCCACGATCAGGCTCTCGTAACCGGGGGCTTGCCAGGCCAGCAGGTTGCCGGCGGTAAAGAGCGCCATCAGCCCTACCAGCAGCCACTTGCGCGGCACCTTGCCGGTCAGCGCCGTGAGCACAGGGGCGCCGATGGCAACCCCAAGGGCATAGAGGCTGACCAACAGGCCCGCCGAGGGGAGCGAGACATTGAGCTGCTCGGCGATGGTGGGGATGAGCCCCACGATCACGAATTCGGTGGTGCCTATAGCAAAGGCACTCAGGGTAAGGGCAAATAACGCCAGTGGCATAACAACTCCTTGGTTAGGGACTCCCGACGGGAGAATGGCGCCAGTATGCCGATGGGTTTTGTTGGCAAAAATGACGGTGACATCAAATTACTTTTGCCAAATCAGCAGCAATGGCGATGGGTGGGAGGGGATTGTGTTGCCCGCGGCGTGAGCGCAACGCAGTGATCTGCCTCGCAGAACGGGATGAACGCTGCTCCTTTTCTGAGCTTGCTTAAGCTCCAGTACAAGCTGGCAGCCATAGGATTTTCCCTGTGAAACCCGTGTGTGTTGAACCCATGCGCGCCGGTGTTGTGATGGCCGTGCGTTTTCATCGACAGGCAATATCCAGCTGACAGGTAACATGATGATATTGAATCGACTCTCCTCTCTTTTGCTGCTGTGCGGCGCCTTTGCGGTACAGGCTGGCCAGAGCGATCCCCTCTCTGCCTGGAATGACACGGCAGCCAAGCAGGCGATCACCCGCTGGGTAACCAATGCCACCGATCAGCAGCAGGCCACTTTTATTCCGCCAGAGAAGCGCCATGTGGTGTTTGACAATGACGGCACCCTCTGGCCGGAAGCGCCCATGACCTATCAGCTGCAGTTTGCGATGGACGAGATCAAGCGCCTGGCGCCGGAACACCCGGAGTGGAAGGCCGACCCCATCGTCGCGGCAGTGCTGAACAACGACCTCAAGGCCGTGGCCAAATCGGGGGAGAAGGGGCTCGCCAAGCTGGTGGGACTGACCCACAGCGGCATGACCACCACCGAGTTTGCCGAGCGGGTCACTCGCTGGGTCAACAGCAGCAAGGATCCCCGTTTTGGCTGCCACTACGATCAGCTCGGTTATCTGCCGATGAAGCAGCTGCTGGGGTATCTGCGGGATAATGGCTTCCAGACCTGGATTGTCTCCGGCGGCGGCGTCGATTTTATGCGGGTGATGTCCGAGCAGATGTATGGCATCCCGCCCCAGCAGGTGATTGGCTCCTTTACCCTCGGCGAGTTTGCCCTGACCGGGCAGGGCAGCGAGATCCGCAAGACCATGAACGGCGCCTATTTCGATGACAGCAAGGCGAAACCGGCCGCCATTCACCTCTTTATGGGGCAGCGTCCGGTCGGCGCCTTTGGTAACAGCGATGGCGACGTGCCCATGCTGCAATACACCTCGACCAACCCGGATTACCACACTTTTGGTTTGTTGGTGCACCACACCGATGCCAAGCGCGAATACGCCTACGACAGCCATCCGCCAGGCAGTGGCAAACTGATCGACGGGCTGGCGCAGGCAAAAGCACGGGGTTGGGTGGTGGTCGATATGAAATCAGACTGGAATCAGGTATTCGATCCCGCCCTTTGCCAGAACGCGCCCTGATTGCGGGGCTGTATCTGGCATCAATGTGGTGACTGGACGTTCAGCAAGCGCTGCAAAGCGTGAGGCAAGAAAAGAGACAGGGAGAGCATGATGCTCTCCCTGTTTTATCTGGCTTGCTGGCAGAGCCAGCCTTTCTTTCGCGTTAGTCTCACGCCTTTCGCGTCAGTCCCACGCTGGGGCAAAGTCGGGATTGGCGCAGCGCTCGCCCCGATCCAGCGTGGCGATGGCGGCCATCTCCTCGCAGCTCAAAGTGATATCGAGAGCGGCCAGATTGGCGGCCTGATTCTCCCGTTTGGTGGAGCTCGGGATCACTGTCATGTCCTGCGCTAGCAGCCAGGCCAGCGACACCTGCGCCGCCGATACCCCGTGGCGCTTGCCAATCTCCATCAGCAGCGGCTCGCTCAGCACCTTGCCATAGGCGAGCGGCATATAGGCGGTGACGGCGATACCCTGGGCTTTGCAGAACTCGACCACCTTGCGGTTTTGCAGCAGTGGATGAACCTCGATCTGCTGGTGGGCGATGGCCCCCGGCCCCAAAATCTCGATAGCCTGTTTGAGTTGAGCCACGGTGAAGTTGGAGACCCCGATCTCCCGGGTCAGGCCCCGGGCCTTGGCCTCGGCCAACTGCTCCAGATAGACTGCCATCGGCACCTCATCCTTGGGGGAGGGCCAGTGGATCAGCGCCAGATCCAGATAGTCGGTGCCCAGTTTTTCCAGGCTCACCTCCAGGCTCGGGATCAGCTTGCCCGGGCCAAACTCGCTGGTCCACACCTTGGTGGTCAGGTAGATCTCGTGACGGGCAACAGTGCTGCGGGTCAGCACGGCGCCGACTTCGGCTTCGTTGTCATAGATCTGGGCGGTATCGATATGGCGATAGCCCAGCTCCAGACCGTTGGTCAGGGTGGCAAGCAGCGGCTCGCCCTTCAGGCGGAAGGTGCCCAGACCCATGGGTGGCATATTGATCATCTCGTTCCTCAATGGGGTGGTGGTTGGCCCTTGATGGGCTAAGTGGAAAGTGGCACAGGGGCCAGTCAGGCGCCCAGCGGCTGATAGCGGCGAATGGTGCTGCTGGCAAACCTGGGCTCGGCCTTGGCGACAAATTCGGTAAAGTGGGGCTGACCCTGATGGGCGGTGAGGGCCGCTTCGCTCTCCCACACCTCGTAGAGCATCCAGCTGTTTGGATTGTCCAAGTCCTGATGCAGCTGATAGCGCTGGCAGCCCGCCTCTTGCAAGGTGGCCGCAATCAGCGGCTCAAGGGCGGCGCGAAACTGGGCGGCGAATTCGGGTTTGGCTTCAAGCTGGGCAATCACAATCACGGGTGATGACATCTGAACCTCCTTGGCAAAAACGAAGGGTCAGTATGCCTGCCGTGACTTGCAGGAAACAGGGCGCTGGTCGCAAAACAGTATTGAGGGGAGAGCAGCAATAGCAGTAGTGAGAAATTTTTATGAATGATTGTCTGAATTTGTAGTCAACAACCCTTTTTCTGCATGAGTCACCAGCTCACCTTCGTGGTTTGTGCGTTCAATGGCAAACCACCTAAAACCCGCAAAGAGATATTTGCGGCCCGCATGGACGCTTTGATCCACTGCTTATCTCACAGTGAGGGCACAACTGTTTGATCATCTAGTGAACTACTTGATTATTTGTGGCTATGAACGTCCAAGCTATGGCCAATCATTACAAGGCTGCCATGATGGCCGGATGAAGCTTTTTTGCGATCACCATGCCCAGGAAAATGGAGGCAAATAGAGGGAGAGGGTCCCAGCTTCGTCGATAGCTGCGCCAGTTGCCATTGTGGTGGCGGAAAAGCCTGTAGGCGAGAACCAAGAGGCCAATGGCGGTTTGGATGAGGCAGTTAATTGAAAAGCTGATAAAAAATTTAACGAAATCTGGCAAGGTGAGAGTCCGAGTCTGTGAAAGTGTGTTCTTCAGAGCCTGTATTGCACCCAGTTTCAATCGGCAGCAGGAGCTTTAACCTTCTTCTGCTGTGCCTTCACTGATGTGCTGGTGCTCCAACTGCTCCCATGGGGTCAATCCAAGCTGCCGGCGTTTGAGCCAGAGTCCAATTAAGGTGAAAAGACCAAATACGCCAGCGAACATGGCTGTGTTGAACAGGGCTGATAAAAGATCCCTTCCCTCTGGATGCCAGACGAATGTCCACATAATCAGACCCCATAACGGCGCAATAGAGAGGCCGGAACAGAGGAAATTGGTAAGCCAGCCCGCGTAATAAGGCGGCTTGACGGGGACGCCGAGTTTACGCAGCAATTTGAACAGCCACGGATTGTAGTGAAATTCCTTGAGGCCACTGTCAGCCAGTAGTTGATGGGCAATAGCCAGCCGTTCTTCAAACTCCATTAATGTATCACCTTGATAAGATGGCTTCATACGATTCCTTTTGATGGCATTCTACTGATTAAACAGGGTGAGAGATAGTGATTCTCTCTGGTTATTTCTCTTCGAAAAACAAGATCGTCTCTCTGAGCACGCTTGCCAATCCACAGCAGCTACGCCTATAAAGGCCCATAACTCTTGTCCGGATAACAGCAATGAAGACCCATTCTGATGAACTGACCCTGTTTGTGGCGGTGGTGGAGGCGGGCAGTTTTCGCCAGGCGGCGGAGAACCTCGGCATGGATAACTCGGTGGTGAGCCGTGGCATCAAGCGGTTGGAGGAGAAGCTCTCAACCGTTTTGCTCAATCGCACCACCCGCCGGGTCAGCCTGACCGAGGAGGGGAGCTGGTTCTATCAGCGGGCGGTGAAGATCCTGACCGAGATGAGCGAGGCGGAGGGGCATCTGCTGATGCGCCGGGAACAACCCGAAGGGGTGTTGAGAGTCGATGCGGCCACCCCCTTTATCCTGCACCGGCTGGTGCCGATCATCGGCGAGTTTCGCCGCCGCTACCCTGCCATCGAGCTGCAACTGCACAGCTCGGAGGGCTTTATCAATCTGATGGAGCGGCGGGTGGACATGGCCATCCGCATCGGTGAGCTGACCGACTCCTCCCTGCGTGCGCTGCCCCTTGGCCGTTCGCGGCTGCGGCTGCTGGCCTCTCCCGCTTATTTGAGCGAGCGCGGCACCCCGCGCCAACCGGCGGATCTGCTGAGCGGTCACGAGCTGCTCGGCTTTTTGCATCCCGATCACCTCAACCACTGGCCGCTGCTCAGTGCCGAGCAGGGGGATCGCTTTGCCATCACCCCCAGTCTGCGTGCCAGCAGCGGTGAAACTTTGCGTCAGCTGGCGCTGGCGGGGCAGGGGATTGTCTGTCTGTCGGATTTTATGACCGGGCCGGATCGGGAGAGCGGCGCGCTGGTGGAGGTGCTGGCCCGCAGTAACAGCGGCGCCTCGCGCCCCATCAATGCCGTCTTCTACTCCGATGCCCAGCGGGATATCCGACTGCGGGTCTGGCTCGATTTTCTCAAAGAGCAGCTGGGCAGCCATACTCTGTAGTTCAGGTTGGTTTGTGCGGTTTGTTTGAACGGTGGGTCGCTGCGGTTTGCTTGGCGAAGAACAAGCCGCGCCTTCGTTGCAGCCCATCAGCATTAGCCAGGTGGCAGATAAACAGACGGCCGACTTGAGGGTCGGCCGCCGGTTCGGGAAGGTGTGTGAGTTGAAGTGCAGTTAGCGGGGCAGTTTGCCCCATACTCGGTTGAGCAGGGCGCCGCCGATCACCGGCGGAATGGCCAGCAGCAGGGTCCACTGCCAGGAGAGGCCGCCGACGGTGGCGGCCAGTACGATGCAGGTGAGCACCACCAGCTGGGCCACCATCATCAGGAAGGTGCCTTCGCGGGGGGTCAGTGTCTCTTTTTGAGTGGCGACGTGAGCTACGGGCGCTTGATTGGTGGTCGGTTTCATGGCGATATCCCTCTGTTGAGTCTGATATCACTAAGCAATGGCCATTCCACATTTTTTCATGTTAATTATCAATGATTTGCGAGTTTTGTCGTCATTCCCGTTTCGAGAGCGCAGGCAAAATGATTTGCAAAATGAAAACGCCACCCTGAGGTGGCGTCTTGGTTATTGAGAGGGAGAGAGGGAAGCTGCGGGTCTAGCCAATCCGGTATTGGCGGATCTGCTCGTCGATGGCTTTGGCCAGTTCGAACAGTTCGCGGCTGGCGGCATTGCTCTCCTGTGCGTGTTCCCGCTGGTGTTCGGCCACCATGGCCAGCTCGTCGAGCGCCGTTCTGGCTTGCCCCATCTGTTGATTCTGCGCCTGCGCCAGCGCGCTGATTTCGTTGATCTCGAGGGCGGTCTGGTTGATCTGGCTGGTGGCATCAACCAGCACTTCTCTGGCCTGATTCATCCGGTTGTATCCCTCTTCGCTCAGGTTGCGTGAGTCTGCCATCGAGCTGCTGGCCTGCCGCGTTCCCTCCTGCAGGCGCAAGATAAGATCCTGCACATCCTTGGTGGCGGTCTGGGTACGCACCGCCAGTTGGCGTACCTCGTCGGCCACCACTGCAAAGCCCCGTCCCATATCCCCCGCCCGGGCCGCTTCGATGGCCGCATTGAGGGCCAGCAGGTTGGTCTGGTTCGAGACATCGCGGATGAGGTTCATGATCTGGGTGATGTTGTTGCTGTCTTTCACCACCTCATCGAGCAGGGCCGAGGAGCTGCCGATGCTGCTGCGCAAGCTGTCGAGTTGCGCGGCGCTCTGGGTCACATCCTGCTCGATGCTGAGCATATGGTTGGCGATGCGTTGGGTTACGTCGTTGACCCCTTCAGAGCGGCTGGCGATCTGCTCGGCGTTGTCGCCGATGGTGGTGACCACAGTGGTCAGTTCCTGAATGCTCTGGGCCTGCTGACACGCTTCTCCTGCCAGTGCCTGGGCCTGCTGCATGGATTGGGACGACTGGGCGGAGAGGGCGCTGCCTGACTGCTGGAAGCGGGAGAAGCTCTGGTTCAGGCTCTGGATCAGCTGATTGAAGCTTTGGGCCATCATGCCCAGCTCCGACTCGTCAGAGAAGTCGAGGCGGGTCGCCAGATCCCGATCGGCGGTGATGTGGTGCATGCCATCGGCTGCCTGACGAATCGGGCGACTGATGGAGTGAGCCAGCCAGGCGGAGGCCAGCATGGCGATCCCGCCGATGGCGAGCGACACCATGATGATGAGCTGGCGGGATTCCTGCAGGCCCTCTTCCAGCTCGGCGCTGTTGATCTCGCCAATCAGCAGCCGGTTGAGGGTGGGGATGTAACGCACCGCGATGAGGTAGGTTTGCCCCTCCAGTGTTAGCGCCTCTACGGCCACCTGTTCCCGGGCATTGGGAATAAGCCGCTTGACGGTATCGAGGAAGGATTGCTGGTGGTGGGCGGCGCCTTCCACCTCCTGCTCGGGGTGGATCTCGATATTGCCCTCCATGTCCGCCAGATAGACCTGACCACTCTTGCCGATCCGGTAGCCGCTGATGAGCTTGCTCAGGGCGCTCATGTCGATGGAGGTGCCAGCCACCGCCAGGGTCTTGCCCTCGTGGGTGACGGCGGTGTTGATATAGAGGGAGGCGCGCTTGTCAAAATCCGAGATGTCGAGGTTCAGCTCATAGGGTTTGCTGCGTTTGAGAAAGCCGAAAAACCACCCATCTTTCGGGTCTGATTCGCTCAGCGATTTTTGGGCTGTTGGGCCGCCGCTGAAGTTGATCAAGGTGCTGCTCTGGCGGGGGGCGATAAAGACGTTGCCGCCGATCCGCCGTTGCAGATCCTGAAAGTAGCGTTCCATGGCGGGCCACTCTTGCTCTGGCATACCAGCGGTCAGCCAGTCGATGACAAAACGGTTGCTGGCTAGCGCCTGCGCCTCGGTCAGGTGCTGGATAAGCTGCGCGGTCAGCTGGTTGGCAATGCGATCCACACTGCTTGGCAGCTCGTAGCGTTCGACCCGCTGCTGGGCCTGACTGTGGGATATCTGCTCGAGGATCAAGGTGATGCAGCTGATGGCGATGGCCATCAGTATCGCCACGCCAGCGAGGATCCGGGTGCGGATCCCGAGCCCTGACCAGAGTGAGTGCAGTGTAAAACGGTGTATCGCCCTCTCCATATCGCTCTCCTCATAAATAAGGTCGCATATGCGACCCAGATGATGATTATAGATAGAGAACTCAATTGCGTTGTGGCGGATGGTGACAACAGAGGGTGGCAGAAAAACAGGAGGGAGCAATGAGCGGGGAAGGGGGCAGAAACCGGCAAGGGAAAGCATAAAAAGAGAGGCCGACATTGCGGTCGGCCTCTCTGGGGTTTATCTCAACGGAATGTCGGATGCCCGATCAATCCTCTTCAGCCCAACGGCGTGAACGCTCAACCGCTTTTTGCCAGCCGCTGTAACGTTTGGCGCGATCGTCTCTGTCCATCTGCGGGATGAACTCGCGGTCTACGCTGAACTTGTCTTCCAGCTCGTCCGAGCTCTTCCAGAAGCCGACTGCCAGACCCGCCAGGAAGGCGGCGCCCATGGCGGTGGTCTCGATGCGTGTCGGACGCACCACCGGGGTGTGCATCATGTCAGCCTGGAACTGCATCAGGAAGTCGTTGGCTACAGCGCCGCCGTCTACTTTCAGCGCTGCCAGCTTGATACCGGAGTCCTGCTGCATCGCATCCAGCACATCGCGGCTCTGATAGGCGATGGATTCCAGCGCGGCACGGATGATGTGGTTGTGGTTGGCACCGCGGGTCAGGCCGACCATGGTGCCGCGAGCATACGGATCCCAGTAGGGAGCACCCAGACCAACGAAGGCCGGTACCAGATAGACGCCGTTGGTGTCACCCACCTTGGAGGCGAAGTAGTCGGTATCGCGGGCATCGTGAATGATCTTCAGCTCGTCACGCAGCCACTGGATGGTGGCGCCGCCCATGAACACTGCACCTTCCAGTGCGTAGTTCACTTCCCCTTTCGGGCCGATGGCAACGGTAGTCAGCAGGCCGTTGCTGGAGCGAACCGGCTCGGTGCCGGTGTTCATCAGCATGAAGCAGCCGGTGCCGTAGGTGTTCTTGGCCATCCCTTTTTCAAAGCAGAGCTGGCCGAACAGGGCAGATTGCTGGTCACCGGCAATACCGGCGATGGGGATGCGGGAGCCGCCGCCACGGGTGGTGTAGCCGTACACTTCGGAAGAGGGTTTCACTTCCGGCAGCATTGACATGGGGATGCCCAGCTCGTCCAGCATCTTCTCGTCCCACTTCAGCTCGCGGATGTTGTAGAGCATGGTACGGGAGGCGTTGGTCGGGTCGGTGACGTGCACTTCGCCATTGGTCATCTTCCAGACCAGCCAGGTATCGATGGTGCCGAACAGCAGCTCACCGTTCATCGCCTTCTCGCGGGCACCTTCCACGTTGTCGAGGATCCACTTCACCTTGGTACCGGAGAAGTAGGCATCCAGCACCAGACCTGTGTTCTCGCGAACGTACTCTTCCAGACCGCGTGCTTTGAGCTCTTCGCAGATGGCGGCGGTACGGCGGCACTGCCAGACGATGGCGTTGTAAATGGGCTTGCCGGTGGCCTTTTCCCAGACGACGGTGGTTTCACGCTGGTTGGTGATACCGATGGCGGCGATCTCTTCGCTGCGCAGGCCGGTCTTGGCCAGCACTTCGGTAAAGACGGAGGATTGGGTCGCCCAGATCTCCATCGGGTCGTGCTCTACCCAGCCCGCTTTCGGGTAGTGCTGGGTGAATTCGCGCTGGGAGGTACCGACAATGTTGGCATCCTGATCAAACACGATGGCGCGGGAAGAGGTGGTTCCCTGGTCCAGAGCGACGACATATTTCTTTTCAGCAGACATGATGTTCTCCACGTTTCTATTTTCCACGTTTTTATACGTTGGAGGGGGCCGCTCTTATGCGGCAGCCTCTTCTTTGGCGGTTTGGGTCGCTTGCTCGGTGGTGACGACACGGTTGCCCGGGACGCAGGGAGCCAGCACTTTGACATACAGAGCGGTACCAATCTGGGCGCCAACGATGGGGCCAAGGATCGGAACCCAGAAGTAGGGGTTGTCACGACCACCGGTCAGGGCAACATCACCCCAGCCAGCAAAGAACGCGAACAGTTTCGGACCAAAGTCACGGGCCGGGTTCATGGCAAAACCGGTTAACGGGCCAAGGGAGGCGCCGATCACCGCGATCAGGATACCGATCAGCAGAGCGGCTGCGAAACCTTTGGGGGCGCCATTGTTGTTGTCACCCAGCGCCATGATGCCCAGCATCAGGACGGCGGTGATCACCAGCTCGACGGCAAAAGCTTGCATGTTGGTCAGCAGGGCATTGGGATAGGTGGAGAAGATCCCGGCGGTGCCGAGGCTCTCGACGCTGCCGCGCACCACGTTATGGGTCACTTCCCATTGGGTGAAAAGGTTACCATAAAGGAAGTAGACAAGGGCGGCGAAGCAGAAGGCACCGGCCATCTGGGCGATGATGTAGGGGACCACCTTGCGCTTGTCGAACCCGCAGAAGGTCATCAGCGCCAGGGTTACAGCAGGGTTCAGGTGAGCACCTGAAATGCCGCCGGTCACATAGATGGCGATGGCCACACCCAGACCCCAGGTAATGGAGATTTCCCACTGCCCGAAGTTGGCGCCTGCCAGCACTAGTGCAGCCACACATCCGACGCCGAAAAATATCAGCAGGCCGGTTCCGATAAACTCGGCGATGCACTCGCCAAGCAGGGTATTGGGTCTTTGTATGCTCATACTTTTGTTCCTTATATCCACCCGTAGAGGTTTGATGTTCCGTTTTATCTTTTTGTGTCTATCCGTTGCTGCCGAAAACGTTTCCTTGTTGTTTTTGCGTCTTGCGCAAACGTTATGCTCGTTTGCGCTCGTTATCGGTCGTGACAGAAAATAACCCTTCCCAATAATTTCACCATCCCCCCTCCATAGGAAATGTGGACAAGATCCCACTCATTGCTAAGAAAATGTGACGTAAAGCATCTTGATAACCGCCAGTTACCACTTAGGGGGTAGCTCGCAACCCTTGCCACACAAGGGCTGGCGCTTGCTGAGTGATTTCTCATTTGGAACTTTTATTTGTAATAAAACTGCAATATTTGAGCATGCATCACAGATTAAATGAGCGCATATGAGCACAATAGGCTCGCTTACGAATTAGTGGACTCACATGATTCGTTGGAATGGTCAGGGCATCCTCAACCGCCCATAACAACAATAAGGAAGCAGAACATGCTTAGTCTCTTCAGGCCTGCGGCGCACATCGACAGGCTCCCGGCTGACAAGGTCGATCCCTTCTACAAACGCATGCGTTGGCAGGTGTTTTTCGGGATCTTCTTCGGTTACGCCGGCTACTATCTGGTACGGAAAAACTTCAGTCTGGCGATGCCCTATCTGGTCGAGCAGGGCTTCTCCCGTGGTGATCTCGGTTTCGCGCTCTCCGGGGTCTCCATCGCTTACGGTTTGTCCAAGTTCCTGATGGGGAACGTCTCTGACCGTTCCAACGCCCGTTACTTCCTCTCCGCCGGTCTGCTGCTCTCGGCTGCCATCATGTTCATGATGGGTACCATGCACTGGGCCACCTCCAGCATTGCCATCATGTTTGTGCTGTTGTTCCTGAACGGTTGGGCACAGGGCATGGGCTGGCCGCCCTGCGGTCGCACCATGGTGCACTGGTGGTCACAGAAAGAGCGCGGTGAAGTGGTTGCGGTCTGGAACGTGGCGCACAACGTGGGCGGCGGCATGATTGGCCCGCTGTTTATCCTCGGGATGGGCTGGTTCAACGACTGGCGCAGTGCCTTCTATGTGCCTGCGGCAGCTGCGGCCGCCATCGCGGTGATCGCCTTCTTCGTGATGCGTGATACCCCGCAATCGGTCGGTCTGCCTCCTATCGAGGAGTACAAGAACGACTATCCGAAGGATTACAACGAGAGCCACGAGCAGGAGTTCTCCGCCAAGGAGATCTTCGTCAAGTACGTGCTGCACAACAAACTGCTGTGGTACATCGCGATTGCCAACGCCTTCGTTTACCTCATTCGTTACGGTGTGCTGGACTGGGCGCCAACCTACCTGAAAGAGGCCAAGCACTTCACCGTCGACAACTCCTCCTGGGCTTACTTCCTCTACGAGTGGGCCGGTATTCCGGGCACCCTGCTGTGTGGCTGGATCTCTGACAAGATGTTCCAGGGCCGCCGTGCACCGGCCGGTATCCTGTTCATGGTGCTGGTGACCCTGGCTGTACTGGTTTACTGGTTCAACCCGGCCGGCAACCCGACCATCGACATGATGGCGCTGGTGGCTATCGGCTTCCTGATCTACGGTCCTGTCATGCTGATCGGCCTCTATGCTCTTGAGCTGGCACCGAAGAAAGCAGCCGGTACTGCGGCAGGTTTCACCGGTCTGTTCGGTTATCTGGGCGGCGCCGTGGCAGCCAACGCCATGCTGGGTTATACCGTTGACCACTTCGGTTGGGATGGCGGCTTCATGGTGCTGACCGTCTCCTGCGTGCTCTCCATCATTCTGCTGGCGATGACCCTCAAGCATGAGAACATTGCCGTTGCGGCCAAGAAAGCGGCTGCCCATAAGGCATAAAACGTGATCCTCAGCTTATTGATCCCAAAGGGGATCAGGTAAACTGCCAAAAGGCCCCGCATCTGCCGGGGCCTTTTTTTGTCTCATCATCGGAGTGCAAGCGTGAAGCAAACCCAACGACATCTGGAGATCCTGGACGTCCTGACGCGGCAGGGATTTGTCTCGACCGACGATCTGGTGACCCACTTTGACGTCAGCCCCCAGACCATTCGCCGGGATCTGAACGATCTCGCCGAACAGAACAAGATCCGGCGCCATCACGGCGGTGCCTCCCTGCATTCGAGTACCGTCAATACCGCCTACAGCGCCCGTAAAGTGATGCAACTCAAGGAGAAAGAGCGCATCGCCCGCGAGGTAGCGGCCAATATTCCCGACGGCTCATCGCTCTTTATCGACATAGGTACCACCACCGAAGCCATTGCCCGTGCCCTGCTCGATCACCGCGAGCTGCGCATCGTTACCAACAACCTCAACGTGGCCAGCATTCTGACGGCCAAGGATGACTTCACCGTCATCATTGCCGGTGGCGAGATCCGCAACCGCGATGGAGGCATCGTGGGGGAGGCGACCCGCGACTTTATCGGTCAGTTTCGCATGGACTATGGTGTCATCGGGATTTCGGGGATCGACAACGACGGCTCCCTGCTCGATTTCGACTATCACGAGGTGAAGATCGCCCAGGCCATCATCGCCCACTCCCGTCAGGTGTTCCTGGCCGCCGACCACACCAAGTTTGGTCGCAATGCCATGGTCAATCTGGGCAATCTCAGCCAGATCCACGCCCTCTTTACCGATCAGGAGCCACCGGAAAAGCTGGCGCGATTGATGGCGCAACACCAGATCGCCTGCCACATCTGCTGACGGCGAAACACGCCAAGGCTGTGCCGGTCGCCCGTCAGGGCGGCCTCCTTTCTCTTTCTCTCCCCCAGTCCCGCACTCATCTCACCCCTTTATGGGTATTGCCAAAACCACTATTCAATCAGGTTTTTTTGGCTATTAACCCGCCGGTTTTGGCCCGACGCCATTCGGTCACTTGCCGTATCACTTTTGCCACCTCTGGCGGGCTGTGGCGATCACACTTTCGCCATAAAATGTTCGTTTGTTGTATTTTCATGTTCTAAAATGAGCGAAATCAAACATTGCTGTTATAGCAATCATAAAAATGAAAGTAGGTGAACATGAGCGAACATTATGATCTGGTCGTCGTCGGTGGCGGCATCAACGGGGTCGGCATCGCAGCCGATGCGGCAGGACGGGGTCTGAAGGTTGCCCTGTTTGAGGCGCAAGATCTCGCCTCTGCCACCTCGTCCAACTCCAGCAAGCTGATCCACGGCGGTTTGCGCTATCTCGAGCATTACGAATTCCGGCTGGTGAAAGAGGCGTTGGCGGAGCGTGAGGTGCTGCTCGGTATGGCGCCTCACATCGCCCGTCCCATGCGTTTTCGCCTGCCGCACCGCCCGCACCTGCGTCCGGCCTGGATGATCCGCGCCGGTCTGTTCCTCTATGACAATCTGGCCAAGCGCGACAAGCTAAAGGGGAGCTGTGGCGTGCGCTTCCTGCCGCAAGATGGTTTGACCGCAGGGATCAACAAGGGGTTTGAATACTCGGATGCCTGGGTCGACGATGCCCGGCTGGTTGTGCTTAACGCCATGATGGCCCGTGACAAGGGGGCCGACGTGCAGACCCGCACCCGTTGCATCAAGGCGGTGCGCGGTTCCAAACACTGGACGCTCACTTTGGAGCGGGAAGGGGGCGAGCAGTTCACCGTCACCTGCCGTGGTCTGGTCAATGCGGCGGGCCCCTGGGTCAAGACCTTCTATGACGAGAGCCTGCACGAGAAATCACCCCGTGGTATTCGCCTTATCAAAGGCAGCCACATGATAGTGCCGCGCATCCATGAGCGCGAAGAGGCCTATATCCTGCAAAACGAAGATAACCGTATCGTCTTCGTCATCCCTTATCAGCAGGACTACTCCCTTATCGGCACCACCGATGTGGAGCACCACGGCAGCCCGCGGGAAGCGAAGATCAGCGAGGCCGAAATTACCTACCTGTGCAAGGTGGTCAACGCCCACTTCACTCGCCAAATTGCGCCGCAAGATGTGATCTGGACCTATGCCGGGGTGCGTCCGCTCTGTGATGACGAGTCAGACTCGCCGCAAGCGGTAACTCGTGACTACACCCTCGAGCTCTCTGGCGAGTCTGACGGTGCGCCGCTCTTGTCGGTGTTTGGCGGCAAGCTCACCACCTATCGCAAGCTGGCGCAGGCTGCCTGCAACAAGCTCAAGCCCTGGTTCAGCCAGATGGGGGATGACTGGACTGCGACCAGCCGTCTGCCCGGCGGCGAGT
The DNA here is from genome assembly GCF_040908495.1 of Aeromonas sp. R1-1. NCBI lineage: Bacteria > Pseudomonadati > Pseudomonadota > Gammaproteobacteria > Aeromonadales > Aeromonadaceae > Aeromonas > Aeromonas sp. R1-1. The sequence continues at coordinate 16,232 of NZ_JBFODV010000056.1, forward strand.
TTGACTGCTCGGTACGCGAGCTGGCCCGCGCCTTTGCGCTGGAGTTTGACTGGCTCGATGATCGCAGCGCCCTGCGCATCGCAGAGGCCTATGGCGCCCATGCCCGTCTCTGGCTGAAAGAGGATCGCGGCATTCACTTCGGTGGCGGCCTGTACGAGTCGGAAGTGCGTTATCTCATCGAGCGGGAGTGGGCCTGTTCACTGGAGGATATCCTCTGGCGCCGCAGCAAGCTGGGGCTGCGCCTGAACGACTCAGAGCAGCAGATGCTGCAGATCTGGCTCGACCAATACCATCAGGCTCTGCGCAAGGCGAGCTGATGAGTGACGGTGGGCAGTGCGCTGCTGCCCACCGTTTTTCCACCGTAAATATGCAACAAACCTCTGATAGAACAATTACCTACACACAATAATAAAGAGCATCACATATGAAAAAACTCGCCGTTTCCCTCATCGCCTTGAGCCTTGGGGCATCCCTCTCATTACCCGTGTTGGCTGCCGATGAAGGCAAGGTGGTGATCGCCCACCGTGGCGCTTCCGGCTACCTGCCCGAGCATACCCTGGAGTCCAAGGCGCTGGCCTATGGCATGGGGGCCGACTATCTGGAGCAGGATCTGGTGATGACCAAGGATAACCAGCTGGTGGTGATGCACGATCACTTCCTCGATGGCATCACCGATGTGGCGGCGCGCTTCCCCGGCCGTGCCCGTCCGGACGGCCGTTATTATGTGGTGGATTTCACCCTGGACGAGGTGCGTTCCCTGCGCATGACCGAGCCGTTCCAGCTGGTGGATGGCAAGCAGGTGCCGGTCTATCCGGCCCGCTTCCCGCTTTGGAAGTCAGACTTCAAGATCCATACCTTCCAGGAGGAGATCGAGATGATCCAGGGGCTCAACAAGAGCACCGGCAAAAACATCGGCATCTATCCGGAGATCAAAGCGCCCTGGCTGTTCCGTCACGAAGGCAAGGATATCTCCAAGTCGGTGCTGAAGGTGCTCAAGGAGTACGGCTATACCGGGAAGGATGACAAGGTCTATCTGCAGTGCTTCGATGCCGATGAACTCAAGCGCATCAACAGCGAGCTGATGCCCGCCATGGGTATGGATCTGAAACTGGTGCAGCTGATGGCCGAGACCGACTGGAACGAGACCATGGTCTACGACGCCAAGGGTAAGGCGACCCCCTACAACTATGACTGGATGTTCAAGCCGGGAGCGATGAAAACCATCGCCAGCTATGCCGAAGGGATTGGACCGTGGAAACCGATGATCGTCACCGAGCCGGGCACTTTGGGCAAACCGGTCTTCACCGGCATGGTAAAAGAAGCCCATGCGGCGGGCCTCAAAGTTCACCCCTATACCTTCCGTCAGGATGAGGGGCAGATCCCGGCCTATGCCAAGGACTTCACCGATCTACTTAATATCTTCCTCTATCAGGCCGATGTGGATGGGGTGTTCAGCGACTTCCCCGACAAGGCGGTGGCCGTCATCAAGGCCCATCAAGAGGCGGCCAAATAGCACTCTGGCGCCATTTGAATGCAAAGCGAGGCTAATTGGCCTCGCTTTTTGTTTCAGGTTCCCGCAACGGGAGTGTGCGCCCTGTCAGAAAATAGCCAGATCACGTCATGGTGTGCCGGATCTGCATCATTTTACGCAGTTTTTACGTAGCAGATCGCTGGCATGAAATCGGCAGAGCGGTTAGTCTAGCGGCGTTGAACCAACCCCATGAGGTACAGATGAAAACCGTATTGCGTTTTAGCCTGCTGGGCGCCTTGTTGCTGGGTGGCCATGCCTTCGCCGCCGAGCCGAAAAAATTTGATATCAGCATGTTCCCAGCCGCTGACGTGAATCAGGAACGTGTGGTGATCCGCCTGCCTGAAGTCGAGAAAGAAGCCGATATGATGGTCGAGCTGCAGGTCGGCAAAAAGATGATGGTTGATTGCAACGTACCGCGTTTTGCAGGCAACCTGGAACAGCACAGCGTCAAAGGCTGGGGCTACAACTACCTGAAACTGGGCAAGGTTTCCGACCCCATCAGCACCCTGATGATGTGCCCCGATAACCAGCAGAAAGAGACCTTCGTCCAGATCTACGGTCAGGGCTTCTTCGTGAACTACAACTCAAAACTGCCGTTCGTGATCTACGTGCCGCAGGAGTATGAAGTGCGCTACCGTCTGTGGCGTGCCGACAACCTGGCCCAACCGGCCATGATTGAGTAAGCATGTTTGAACCAAAGGTTCAGCTGGTTCACCTGATGTGATAAATAAAGCGCCGTATGGCGCTTTATTTTTGCCTGCACAGTCACAAAAAGTGACGTGCAAATTGGCTGCACGTTTACATAAGTTTATTATTTATCAACGTTTTTTGTGTGTTATGCCACAAAATCGGCGTCAGGGATGGGGCAAAGTGACTTCGATAAAAGATATTTATTAACATAGTGAGAAAATTGATTTTGCACTCGGCGATGGCCTGATGATACTTGCCCGCAAAGGTCAAACTAACCAGAAAAAAGAGCACTATGAGCTTCGAATCAGACAAGCGTTTCAACGACTTCAAACATTTTCCCCGTGGCCTGCGTCGCAGTGGTGAATTCACTGTGGCCGAAGCGGACAGTCTGGAAAAGTATGGTACCGCCATGCTGGCACTCTACCAGGGCAACCTTGCACCCCGTGACGATGTCGAGTCCGCCTTCGTCGAGCAGGTCAAATCCGGCGCAGCCGGTGCCAACCCCCATGCCAAGGTGTGGTTCAAATACCTCAAGGTGATCGGTCCCAAGCGCGTTCATCGCCTCTGCACCGTCGTTGGCGGCGCCAGCGAAGAGAGCAGCGGTGGCGGCAGCTTTGATGTCGGTGGTGGCAGCGGTGGTGGCAGTGACGAGTCCATCGATTAATGGATACCGAGCTGCTTCGGACCTTTATCGAGGTGAGCAAGACCCGGCATTTTGGCCGGGCTGCTGAAAATCTCTACCTGACCCAGTCGGCGGTGAGTTTCCGGATCCGCCAGCTAGAGCAGCAACTGGGTGTCAGTCTGTTTGCCCGTCATCGCAACAATATCCGTCTGACCGCCTCCGGTGAGCGTCTGCTGCCATACGCAGACGCCATCTTGCACACCCTTGGTCGTGCCAAGCAGGATGTGGCGCTCTCGCCAGGATTCAGCCAGCAGTTGGCCATCGGCGCGCCCGCGGTGTTCTGGGAGCTCGATTTCAACGACTGGCTCAATCACATCTATGCATTGGCGCCTGGTTTGGCGGTGCGGCTGGAAACAGCCTCCCGCGAGCACCTCTGCCGCCAGTTGCTGGAGCGCTCCCTCGATCTGGCCCTGCTCTCCGAGCCCACCAAGATCGACGAGATTGCCCTGCATCCCATCGGTGAGCTGGTGTTCGAGCTGGTGAGCCGGGATCCGGCCGCCAATGCCGACAACCTGATGCAGATGCCGCACATCCACCTCGATTGGGGCACCAGCTTCGAGCCGCAACCCAGCCGGTTGCAGAGCCTGCAAAAGACCCCGGTGCTGCACTCCAGCTCCGCTAGCATGGCGTTGCAGTTCGTGCTGGCCAACGGTGGTGCTGCCTACCTGCCACGGCGGATGGTCAGCCCCTTCCTCGAGAAGGGGGCGCTCCATCTGGTGGAGGGGGGCCAGCCGCTGAGCCGTCCGCTCTATCTCGCCTATCTGGAGAAATCCGATCGCCGGGAGCTGATCGATCAGTTGCTGACCCTGCCACTGGGTTGGCACGACGCCGAGCTGCGCCTCAACGTCGAATAAGCGTCGAGTGTTATCCAAGGAAGAGCCCACCCCACGGTGGGCTCTTCTGTTTGGGGAAAATTGCAGGGAGCGAGGTCACGTAATTGGAGCGGGAGGCTTGGCGTCATCGGCCTGTAACGGTACCTTTTCAGGCTGTTTATCCGATTGAGCACTGACAGGGATGGATTGTAATTGATCGACTTTAGTCACCCCGAATGGCGGGCGCTGGCGCAGCAGTTGCTGAGCCACTCACCTGTGGTGATCCGTGGCCGTCAGTGGCAACCGCTGGTGGGCCTGCTCAAGGATAACCAGCTGCTGCTCGCCCATGGCAACCACAGCTATGAGCTCACCCCGGCCGGGCGGCGCTATCTCACCCGCGAGCTGATGCTGGCCGAGATCGCCACCGCTCCCCCCGAGCCCGAGGAGTGGTTGCATGCTCAGGGCTGGCAATTGGGGGAGCAGGTCAACGAGCGGGTGCTGGCGGCGCTCTATCGCAAGTCAGAGGTGAACTTCACCCCCAACGAGCAGATCGATTTCGAGGACAAGGGGATCCGGCTCTGCGCCGATCAGCTGTTGCGCTTGCGCGCCGCCCAGCCGTTCAACCTCTTTTTCAGCGGCGGCACCCTGATCGACGCAGCCCCCTGGTTGCAGGCGCTGGGGGAGGTGGCCCTGCCCGAGCGCACCCTGGCGGGTCTTGGCAAGATCCTGTGGGGGGAGGGGAGTATCGAGCGGGTGATCACCACAGACAGCGTCGGCGCCTTTGCCGAGATGCCCCTTGATGCTGGCACCTTGCTGGTGTGGGCTCCCCTATCGGCTCCTCTGGCCTTGCAGCAGGTGGTGGCCGCCTTGCCCCCCAATGTGTTGTGGAGTCATCTCACCGCCCTCGACCCTGCAGGGGTGGATCGGCTGCAGGCGCTGGCCCAGCGCTTGGGTCGTCCGGCCAGCTGGTGGCTGCCCCGTGATCTGGCCCCCATTCTCAGTGCGTATGCCCAACCTTTGACTGAGGCTAGGCCGTGGGAACCGAGCCGGATCCCCAAGTCATTGTTAGCAGTTTGTAGCGGGTTGGTTGAGTCCAATGGTGGCTTGTCGGCCGAGGTGTGCGCACTGGCGCCAGCGTGGCATGCCGTTGGTTGAAATTGGTCTGAAAGCGAGCCAAAAAGCGGTTTTCCCCCATTGAACGCGGTGATATAAAGAGTTGACGAAGCGCTCGCCAGATGAGCGCTTTTGTTTATCAAGCCGCTTTGCCACCCAACGAACTCAACGGAATACAGGGAATACCATGTTTGAAAAGGTTGTTGCCGCCCCAGCGGATCCGATCCTGGGCCTGACCGAAGCCTTCCGCGCTGACTCTCGCAGCCACAAGATCAATCTGGGCGTAGGGATCTACAAGGACGAGTCCGGTGCTACCCCCATTCTTCACTGTGTCAAGAAAGCCGAGCAGAAGCTGCTGACCGACGAGAAGACCAAGAACTACCTCGGTATTGAAGGCAATATCGAATATGGCCGCATCGTGCAGCAACTGCTGTTCGGGCAGCACTCTGCGCTGGTTGCCAGCGGCCGCGCCAAGACCGCGCAAGCGCCGGGCGGTACCGGTGCCCTGCGTATCGCGGCCGAATTCGTGGTGCGCAACGGTCTGGCCAAGACCATCTGGATCTCCGATCCCACCTGGGCCAACCACGTCAGCGTATTCCAGGCCGCGGGCCTGACCGTCAAGTGGTACAAGTACTACGACGCAGCGACCAAGGGGCTCGACTTTGCCGCTATGCAGGCTTCGCTGGCCGAAGTGCAGCCGGGTGAGCTGGTGCTGCTGCACGGCTGCTGCCACAACCCGACCGGTATCGACCCCACTAGCGATCAGTGGCGCGCGCTGGCCAAGCAGAGTGCTGCCGCCGGCTGGTTGCCGTTGTTTGACTTCGCCTATCAGGGTTTTGCCCGTGGTATCGAAGAGGATGCCGAAGGTCTGCGGATTTTCGCCGAGTGCCATGACGAACTGCTGGTGGCGAGCTCTTTCTCCAAGAACTTCGGCCTCTACAACGAGCGGGTCGGCGCCTTCACGCTGGTCAGCGCGACCAAGGAGATCGCCGATGTGGCCTTCACTCAGGTCAAGACCGTCATTCGTGCCAACTACTCCAACCCGCCGTCACATGGCGCCGCTGTGGTCACCGCCGTGGTGAGTGATCCGGCTCTCTATGCCGAGTGGGTCGAAGAAGTGGCTGCCATGCGGGTGCGTATTCGCGAGATGCGTGAACTGCTGGTAGAGAAGCTGGCGGCCCTCGGCGTGAGCCAGGATTTCAGCTTTATCCGCGAGCAGAACGGCATGTTCTCCTTCTCCGGTCTCACCAAGGATCAGGTGGAGCGCCTCAAGAGCGAATTTGCCATCTACATCGTCGGCTCCGGCCGGATCAGCGTAGCCGGTATTACCCGCGCCAATATCGATCCTCTGTGCGAGGCGATCGCCAAGGTGCTGTAATCGCATCACCTTGTGTTCTGGTTCTATGCCATGAAAAAGCCCGTCACCTTGGTGACGGGCTTTTTTGATCGCCAACGGCTGATCGTCAAACAGTCAAACAATGGGAAGGGGGACTCACTGGTGGCGGACACCTTGCCACAGTTTGCGCAGTTGCAGCAGCAGCGCGGTCAGGGCGCCGCCGCTCAGGGCGGTGAGTACCGCCAGCAGCAGGCTGCCGAGCAGGAAGGGAGGCACTAGAGTGGCCGCCTCCTGCTCCAGCCAGTGGAGGGTCCAGCTGAGGTGGAAAGGCTCCGGCGTCTGGCGCAGTACCAGACAACCGGTGCGATAGGCGTAGAGGTACATGAACGGCAAAGTCAGCGGATTGTTGAACCAGACCGCCAGCAGTGCCAGCGGCAGGTTGAGGCTGAATGCCAGCGCCAGACCGACTGCGATGAGCGAGTGCATCGGGATGGGGAACCAGCAGGCGAAGATCCCGGCCGCCACCGCGCCACTCAGGGCGCGGGTGCCCCCTTGCCAGAGGGCTGGGGCAAGCAGTCGCTCACCAAACAGGGCAAACCACTTCTGTTGGCGCAGGGTATCGGGATCTAGCTTGAAGCGGGCAAACCAGCGACTCAGCATGGGCGGGCCATCTTGCGTTTTTGCCACTGGCGCACCGTGCTGATCCGCCAGAAGGTGCGGATCAGGGTGTAACCGATAAGAGAACTGAGCAGGGCCAGGATCAGCGAGCCCAGCAACAGCGGCGGTGCCACTGTGCCCAGCACCGAGACCAGCCACTCCCAAGTGAACTCAATCTCTATCTGCTGCGCCGAATGTCCCAGCAGCTGGCAACCCACCAGATAGGCACCATAGAGCAGGGGCGGCATGGTAAAGGGGTTGGAGAGCCAGACCAGCGCCACCGAGAGCGGCAGATTGACCCGGCACAGGATGGCGCCACCGGCGGCCAGCAGCATCTGGCAGGGGAGCGGCACCCAGGCCATGAAGAGGCCCACCGCAAATGCCCCGGCTGCCGAGCGACGGTTGAGGTGCCAGAGGTTGGCATCGAGCAGCAGTTTGCCGAACAGCCGCAGGTGCTTGTGTTCTTTCAGGGTTTGCTGATCGGGCATCCAGCGTTTAATGAGTCGTTTGGGCATATTAAAACCTTGCTAAATACTTGTTCCATGGATCTGCGTCTGTTGTCGTTTGCCTTGGGGGCAAGCTCCTCACTGCTCTGGCCATGGTTACCTTCACTCGCATGGGGGGGCCTGTTGCTGTCCCTGCTGATCCCCCTTGCATATTGCCGTGCCTGGCGGTGGCTGTTTCTCCTGCTAGGCATCCTCTGGATGCAGGCCAATCTTGCCTATCGGCTGGCCTGGCTGGAGCGGTTGGGCGATCAGACGAGCCACATGATAACCGCACAGCTGCAAAGTGCAGAGCCCGAGGGGGATAAATTTGTCCGGCTGCTACTGCGGGTGAGCATCCTCGACGAGCAACCGGTGACACCTGAGCCCCTGATCCGGGTCAATGCCTATCAGGCATTGCCCGCCATGACGGTAGGTAGCCGGATCACCCTGGTGACCTCGTTGAAACCGGCTCACGGTCTTGCCAACGAGGCGGGGCTGGATGGGCGGCGTCTGCTGCTGGGCAAGGGGATCACCGCCACCGGCAATCTGCGTCGGGTGATAGATATTCAACAGGCACCTGCGGGGTGGCGTGAACGCTGGTTGGGGGCCGCGACCGAGAGTTGGCGTCCGCTTGACTATGCCCCCTTGCTGGCGGCGCTCACTTTTGGCGAGCAGAGCGGCATCACGGATGCCCAGTGGGAGCTGTTTCGCGGCAGCGGCCTGACCCATATCATCGCCATTTCAGGGCAGCACATTGCGCTGGTGGCGGTGCTCGGGTGGTGGCTTGGCAGGTTGTTTGGTCTGCGTGGCGCCATCATCACCTCCCTGCTCTTTGCCGCCGTCTACAGCGCGTTGGCTGGGTTTGCGGTGGCGACCGAGCGGGCCTTGATCATGGTGCTGGTGTGGAGTGTGCTGCGCTGGAGTCGGCGGGAGTGGCCGGCCTGGCGCATCTGGTTGTGGGCCTTTGTTGTGCTTACCCTCTGGGATCCCTTCGCCCTCTATTCGGCCGGCTTCTGGCTCTCGTTTCTGGCGGTGGCCATCTTGCTGTTGGTGGGATATCTCCACGACAAGCCGGGGCTGTGGCAGATCCAGCTCTGGCTGCTGCTCGGTCTGCTGCCGTTGCAACTGACGTTGTTCGAGGGGATAGCGCCCCTTGCCATGGTGATTAACCTGTTGGCGGTGCCGCTCTTTTGTATCGCTATCATCCCGCTGGCGCTGATCGGTGTGCTGCTTGCGCCGATCTCCACTTTGCTCGCCTACGGCCTGTTCTGGCTGGCGGATTTGGGGCTCGGGTGGGTGTTGACGATCCTGAACTGGCTTTCCGATCAACTGCAACTGTGGTGGCCACTGCCCGGCTGGTGGCTGCCGCTTTGCACCCTGCTGTTGCTGCTCTGGTTCGCCGCGCAGTGGCGCCCGGCACGTTGGCTGTTGCTACCGGGTCTGTGTGCGCTGTTGTTGGCGCTCTGGCCAACGCCAGTCCGCTGGCAACTGCGGGTGCTGGATGTGGGGCAAGGGCTGGCAGTGCTGATCAGCAAGGGGGAGCGTGCCATCCTCTATGACACAGGTGATCGCTATCCCGGAGGCTACAACATGGCGGACGCGGTGATCTTGCCCCAGCTAAGCCATCTGGGGATCCGGGTCATCGATCGCCTCATCATCAGCCACAAGGATCGGGACCATGCCGGCAATCGCAAGCGACTGCTCAGCGCCATGCCGGTGCGTCACGAGTTCTCCTCTTACCCCTTCAGTGAGGGAACCACCCTGTGCCAGCGTGGGCAACAGTGGCGCTGGCAGGGGCTCTCGTTTGTGGTGCTCTGGCCCGAATACCCAGGCGGTGGGCGTAATAACGATGGCTGCGTGGTACGCATCAGCGATGGCGAGCGCAGCATATTGCTGAGCGCCGATATCGAACGGCAGGCCGAACAACGACTGGTGGCGCTGGAGGGGGAGGGGTTGGCCAGCACCTTATTGGTGAGCCCCCATCATGGCAGTCGCACCTCCTCCACGCCCCCTTTTGTTGCGGCGGTAGCGGCGCAGGAGGTGATCCACAGCGCCGGCTTTATGAATCAGTGGGGCTTTCCCCGTCCCGATGTGGTGGCCCGCTATCGGGATGCCCGCCAGTGGATCACCGGTCAGCAAGGGGCGATGCTGGTCGAACCCACCGCAGCGGGCTTGAGCGTCACCGCCGAGCGAGATATGGGGCCCTGGTACCGGCGCAGTGGCGACTGGTGGCGACCGCGAGTGTGGTTTGAGCAATAATCGGCCTTTTCTGCCGTGTAGGAATGCGATATAGGTGGCGGCGCTTGGTGTAAGCCTGCGCTTTGGCTAGAATACCCCGTCATTTCCATTACCAACGGCTATTCATGCAACAAGAAACTTCACAAGGTAGCTGGCCAGTATTCAAGCGCCTGCTCGGTTATGTCCGTGACCGCAAGCTTGGCCTGATCGGCGGCATCATCGGCATGCTGGGTTATGCCGCTGTCGACACCACCTTCGTCTACTCCATCAAGCCGCTGATCGACCAGGGGATCAACGGCAACGATCCGACCGTGCTCAAGTGGATGCCCTTCTTTGTACTTGGTATCGTGGCCCTGCGCGGTGTCGCCAACTTCCTCTCCAACTACTGCATGGCCTGGGTCGGCAACCACGTGGTGATGCGTCTGCAACAGCAGGTGTTCAATCACATGGTGGCGATGCCGATGAGCTTCTTCGACCGCCAGAATACCGGCCACCTGCTCTCCAAGGTGACCTATGACGCGAGTCAGGTCTCCTCGGCGGCGAGCACCACGCTGGTGACCCTGGTGCGGGAAGGGGCGACCGTGGTCGGCCTGCTTGGCCTGATGTTCTGGCATTCCTGGCAGCTGTCGGTGATCTTCCTGGTGGTGGGCCCGCTGGTGGGCATCATCATCGGCCTTATCAGCCGTCGTTTCCGTCAGATCAGCCGCCATATCCAGCAGGCGGTAGGTGATATCACCACCTCCACCGAGCAGATGCTCAAAGGGCACAAAGAGGTGCTGATGTTTGGTGGCCAGAAGGTGGAAGAGAAACGCTTCTTCCAGGTCAGCAACAACATGCGCCAGCAAACCATGAAGATGGTCGCTGCCGATGCCATCGGCAGCCCGGTGGTGCAGATGGTTGCCTCCATCGCGCTGGCTGCCTTCCTCTATGTAGCTACCATCGACAGTGTGCGCAGCGAGCTGACTGCCGGTACGTTTACCGTCATGATCACCTCCATGATGATGCTGCTCAAGCCGCTGAAAAGCCTGACCGACGTCAATAACCAGTTCCAGCGGGCCATCACCGCCTGTCACAGTCTGTTTGGCCTGCTCGACACCGAGCCGGAGCAGGATACCGGCACCCGCACTCTGGAGCGTGCCCGCGGCGAGATCGAGTTTCGCAACGTCACCTTCACCTACCCGACCAAGGACACCCCGGCGCTGCACAACGTCAGCTTCAAGGTGGAGGCGGGTAAATCGGTGGCGCTGGTGGGCCGTTCCGGCTCTGGCAAGAGTACCATTGCCAGCCTGTTGACCCGCTTCTACGACATCGATCAGGGCGAGATCCTGCTGGACGGCATCAACATCCGCGAATACAAGTTGAGCGAGCTGCGCAAGCAGTACGCGCTGGTCTCCCAGCATGTCCACCTGTTCAACGACTCGGTGGCCAACAACATCGCCTACGCCGCAGAAGACAAATACAGCCGCGACCAGATCGTGCAGGCCGCCCGTATCGCTCATGCCGACGAATTCGTCAGCAAGATGAGCAATGGGTATGACACTGTGGTTGGCGAGAACGGTGCATCCCTCTCCGGTGGTCAGCGCCAGCGTGTGGCCATCGCCCGCGCTCTGCTGCGCGATGCGCCGGTTCTGCTGCTGGATGAGGCCACCTCGGCCCTCGATACCGAGTCCGAGCGCCACATTCAGGCGGCCATTGACGAGCTTTGCAAGGCGCGTACCTCGCTGGTGATCGCCCACCGTCTCTCCACCATCGAGAAGGCGGACGAGATCCTGGTGATCGACGAAGGCCATATCGTCGAGCGCGGTAACCACGAAGCATTGATGGAGCAGCGCGGTACCTATGCCCAGCTGCGAGCCATTCAGTTTGGCAACGCGGGAAGCAAGGCCTGATGCTGGAACGGCTCTGGTATGCAAAGAGTGGCTGGCGCTGGTTGCTGGCCCCCTTTGCCCTGCTGTTTGCCATCATCAGCGGCACCCGCCGCTACGCCTATCGTCACGGCTGGCGAAGGGGGTATCGCGCCTCCTTGCCGGTGATCGTGGTGGGCAATATTTCGGTGGGGGGCAACGGCAAGACGCCGGTGGTGGTCTGGCTGGTGGAGCAGTTGCAAGCCCGCGGCTATCGCCCCGGGGTGGTGAGCCGTGGTTATGGTGGCAAGGCGCCCCATTACCCCTATCGGCTGGATGAGACCAGCAGTACGGCGCAGGCCGGAGATGAGCCGGTGCTGATTGCCCGGCGCTGCGGCTGCCCCGTGGTGGTTGCCCCGAAACGGGCCGACGCGGTACGACTGCTGGAGCAGAGCGGTGAGGTGGATATCATCATCACCGACGATGGTCTGCAGCACTATGCGCTGGCCCGCGACATCGAGCTGGTGGTGGTGGACGGAGCGCGCCGTTTCGGCAACGCCTGCCTGCTGCCGATGGGGCCGCTGCGCGAGCCGGTCACTCGTCTCAAACGGGTGGACGCCATCATCTGCAACGGCGGCGAGCCGGGCAAGGGGGAGTACCCCATGCAACTGGTTGCCGACACCCCGCGCCGGGTGCGCGACGATGCCCCGCTGGCCGCCCCCTTGTCGGGGCCGGTTGATGCGCTGGCGGGGATTGGTCATCCGCCCCGCTTCTTTGCCACCCTAGAAGGGCTCGGCTATCAGCTGGATCAGCAGGCCGCCTACGGCGATCATCACCCCTTCGATCGGGATGAGCTGGTGGGGCGCTTTGCCAGCAAGCCGCTGCTGATGACCGAGAAGGATGCGGTCAAGTGCCGCCCGTTTGCCCTCGATAACTGGTGGTATCTGCCGGTCAGCGCCGAGTTGCCCGCCTCCTTGCTCGATACCTTGTTGCACAAGCTGAACACGAGTGGAAAGGCGCAAGGCGTAACCAAGGCACAAGATTAATCTCTCTCGCCTCGGCGGGGGAGCAGGGGGGGAATATGCCCCGCATGGAATAGCTGGTTGCTCGACATCCATCGCTGGCGTGATGAAGCCGCCAGCGCGACATCGTTGAAGGAGTATCGTTTTGGCTTTGGACATCAAGTTGCTCGACATCATCGCCTGCCCGGTCTGCAAGGGTAAGCTGCATTACAACAAAGCAGTTCATGAGCTGGTCTGCCGCTTCGACAAGCTGGCCTATCCGCTGGAAGAGGGGATCCCGGTACTACTGGAGAACCGTGCCCGTCCGCTCAACAGCGATGAGCTGCCGTCATGAGTTTCGTCGTCGTCATTCCTGCCCGCTATGCGTCAACTCGTCTGCCGGGCAAGCCGCTGGCGGATATCCATGGTAAACCCATGGTGCAGCACGTGGTGGAGAAAGCTCTGCAATCAGGTGCCGATCGAGTGATCGTCGCCACTGACGATGCCCGGGTACAGCAGGCACTGCTGAGCACCGGCGTCGAAGTGTGCATGACCTCACCGGATCACCAGTCTGGCACTGAGCGTCTGGCCGAGGTGTGCCGTCACTACGGCTTTGCCGCCGATACCATCATCGTCAATGTGCAGGGGGATGAGCCGCTCATTCCGCCCGCCATCATTCGTCAGGTAGCGGATAATCTGGCCGCTGCCACGGCGCCGATGGCGACCCTGTCTGTGCCGATCAAGGATGCCGAAGAGGCGTTCAATCCGAACGCAGTGAAAGTGGTGACTGACAAGGATGGCTACGCCCTCTACTTCAGTCGCGCCAGCATTCCCTGGGATCGGGATCGCTTTGCCAAGAGCCATGAGCAAATTGGTGACCACTACCAGCGTCATATCGGTATCTATGCCTATCGCGCCGGCTTTATCCAGCGTTACGTAGACTGGGCACCGAGCGTGCTGGAGCAGGTCGAGGCGCTGGAGCAGCTGCGGGTGCTCTGGTACGGGGAGAAGATCCACGTCGCCCAGGCCCTTGAAGCACCGCCGGTCGGGGTGGATACCCAGGCCGATCTGGAGAAGGTGCGCGCCTTTTTGGCCAAGTGATGGCCATAGCACTAACGTCATGAAAAACGGTGTCGCAAGGCACCGTTTTTTGTTTTGAAAATTTATATAATTATTTGATTTTAAACGCTAAACATGGGTTTTCTCAAACTTTTGGCGTGCATGGTTTGCCAACGCGACGAGTTTGGTTATGATGCAAGACGCCCTGTTAACCCTAACCGGGCGGCTAAAACGAGATAAAACGGGGTGTTTGGGTGATAAATGTATTCCTGGTCGATGATCATGAGCTGGTGCGTACAGGGATAAGACGCATTCTTGAAGATGTGCGCGGGATCAAGGTGGTGGGCGAAGCACAGAGCGGCGAGACAGCAGTTACGTTCTGTCGCCAACACCATCCGGACGTGATCCTGATGGACATGAACATGCCGGGTATTGGTGGTCTGGAAGCGACCCGCAAAATTCTGCGGATCCGCCCCGATGTGCGCATCATAGTGCTGACCATTCATTCAGAAAATCCGTTCCCCACCAAGGTGATGCAGGCAGGCGCCGCCGGTTACCTGACCAAGGGGGCTGCTCCCGACGAGATGATCCAGGCGATCCGGCTGGTGCACTCCGGTCAGCGCTACATCTCCCCGGAGATTGCCCAGCAGATGGCCCTCAGCCAATTTGCCTCCGCTGACGAGAATCCCTTCAAGTCCCTTTCCGAGCGCGAGCTGCAGATCATGATGATGATCACCAAGGGGCAGAAGGTGACCGATATCTCTGAGCAGCTCAACCTGAGCCCGAAGACGGTCAACAGCTACCGCTATCGTCTGTTCAGCAAGCTGGGGATCAACGGTGACGTGGAACTGACCCATCTGGCCATTCGCTATGGCATGCTGGATGCCGATACCCTCTAATCGGGTGGCGTGTGGTCACAAAGGCGGCGCGTGCCGCCTTTTTGCTTTTCTGCCCTTTTGCTTTTCAGGCGGCGGGGGCAGTATGCTCTGCCCGTCAATTTTTGCCTTTGTGTGAGCCGAGTAGCTGATGACCCTCTCTCCCGAACCACTCTTCGACAGCAAGGCGTTTCTGAGCGCCGTCACCCATCAGAGCGGCGTCTACCGCATGTATGACAGCGGTGGCACCGTGATCTATGTGGGCAAGGCCAAGGATCTGAAAAAGCGGCTCGCCTCCTACTTTCGCACCAACGTCGACAGCATCAAGACCCGCACCCTGGTGCGCCAGATCGCCGATATTCAGGTCACCGTCACCCACACCGAGACCGAGGCGCTGATCCTCGAGCACAACCTCATCAAGCAGTACCAGCCCCGTTACAACGTGCTGCTGCGGGACGACAAATCCTACCCCTGGATCATCATCACCGCGCACCAGCATCCGCGCATCGGCGTCCATCGCGGCGCCCGCAAGATCAAAGGAGAGTACTTCGGCCCGTACCCCTCTGGAGGCGCGGTGCGCGAGAGTTTGCATCTGATGCAGAAAATATTTCCGGTACGCCAGTGCGAGGATGCGGTCTACGCCAACCGCACCCGTCCCTGCCTGCTCTATCAGCTCAAGCGCTGCGCCGGTCCTTGCGTGCCCGGACTGGTGAGCGAGGCCGAATATGCCCAGCAGGTTGAGCTGGCCAAGCTGTTTCTGGCGGGCAAGAACCAGCAAGTGATTGGCGAACTGGTGGGCAAGATGGAGTCCGCCAGCGGCGATCTGCGCTTTGAAGAGGCGGCCCGCTATCGGGATCAGATCCTGGCGCTGCGCCGGGTCACCGAGCAGCAGTCGGTGAGCGGCAACGTGCTGGACGAGCTCGATGTGGTGGGGGTGGCCTTCCAGCAAGGTGCGGCCTGCATCCACGTGCTCTTTATCCGTCAGGGCAAGGTGCTGGGTTCGCGCAGCTACTTCCCGAAAGTGCCGGCCGATACCCAGCTCGACGAGGTGGTGCAATCCTTCCTGCTGCAGTTCTATCTCTCGGGGCAGGGGGGGCGGCAGATCCCGAGTGAGGTGCTGCTCGATGTGGAACTGGAGGATGAGAGCGTCATCGCCGAGACCCTGAGCCAGACCGCAGGCTACAAGGTGCGGGTGGTGAGCCGTACCCGTGCCGAGCGGGCCCGTTTTATCAAGCTCGCCTCCATCAATGCCGAGACGGCGCTGCGATCGCGGCTTGCTCACAAGAGCACCATCACCGCCCGCTACGACCAGTTGGAAGAGCTGCTGGAGCTGGAGCGTCCCATCGTCCGCATGGAGTGTTTCGATATCTCCCACACTATGGGGGAACGCACCGTGGCCTCTTGCGTGGTGTTCAACCGGGAGGGTCCGCTCTCATCGGAATATCGTCGTTTTAATATCGACGGTATCACTGGCGGTGATGACTACGCGGCGATGGAGCAGGCGCTGGAGCGCCGCTTTGGCAAGCAGCAAGAGTCGGACAAGGTGCCGGACGTGCTATTTATCGACGGTGGCCTCGGCCAACTGCGCCGCGCCGAAGAGATCCTGGCCCGTCAGCTGGAGTTCCTCGGCGGCAAATATCCGCTGCTGGTGGGGATTGCCAAGGGGGTCACCCGCAAGGCGGGGTTGGAAACTCTCATCATGGGGGAGAGTCACGAAGAGTTGCATTTGCCGGCAGATATGCCCGCTTTGCACCTTATTCAGCATATTCGCGATGAATCTCACCGTTTTGCCATTACCGGCCACCGGGCCAGACGGGCCAAGGCCCGCACCAGCAGCAGTCTGGAGGATATTCCGGGGGTGGGGCCAAAGCGCCGGCAGGCGCTGCTCAAATATCTGGGCGGCCTGCAGGAGGTCAAAAAGGCGAGCGTGGATGAACTGGCCAAGGTACCCGGCATCAGTCAGGAGCTGGCCCAGACCATCCACGATGGCTTGCACAGCGCCTGAGCAGGATTTGCGGCATGGCAAAATCGCTAACTCCTTGATGCACAAGAGCCGTGACGCGGGGGGGCCGTAAATGCCATAATGGCCCTCGCATTTTGAGAAGATTGATGGATTAAAAAGACCAAGACGGGCGCCAGTGCGGTTGCATCGCAAATCGGCTTTGGCGCACTATGTAGCGACGTACAAGAAGTGGCTGAAAATAATGACAAACATACCTAACCTGTTGACGTTTTTCCGGATTTTGCTCATTCCCGTCTTCGTCATCCTGTTCTATCTGCCTTATCAATGGTCCTATCTGGCTGCCGCCATCATCTTTATTCTGGCCGCTGCCACCGACTGGTTTGATGGCTATCTGGCTCGCAAGCTCAATCAGTCCACCGCCTTTGGCGCCTTCCTTGACCCGGTTGCCGACAAGATCATGGTCGCCGCCGCACTGGTGGTCATCGTCGAACACTACAACACCATCTGGGTGACCATCCCCGCCATGACCATGATTGGCCGCGAGATCATCATCTCCGCCCTGCGTGAGTGGATGGCCGAGCTCGGCAAACGCTCCTCGGTGGCGGTCAGCTGGATTGGCAAGTGGAAGACCATGATCCAGATGGTGTCACTCACCGGTCTGATTTGGCAATACAACGTCTGGATGGTGTGGCTCGCCTATGTGATGCTCTATGTCGCTACCGTGC
Organism: Aeromonas sp. R1-1; assembly: GCF_040908495.1. NCBI lineage: Bacteria > Pseudomonadati > Pseudomonadota > Gammaproteobacteria > Aeromonadales > Aeromonadaceae > Aeromonas > Aeromonas sp. R1-1. Next base: position 33,243 of record NZ_JBFODV010000056.1, read on the forward strand.
TCACCTTCTGGTCGATGTTCCAGTACATGAAGGCCGCCTGGGGCGATTTGACCCACCACGCCAACCTGTGAGCCACTTGCGCCGCAAGGTGAGGTTTCCGCTGATTTGAGGCAGGAAACGGCCAAAGGCGCTAAAACTGTTCAAAAAGGGCAAAAAATGCCCGAACGATCAGGTAATTAAATATTTCTGGTTGACTGGGCGAGGAACATCGCTAGAATGCGTCCTCGTAGTCAGGCAGTCAGCCAGACCAATGCGGGAATAGCTCAGTTGGTAGAGCACGACCTTGCCAAGGTCGGGGTCGCGAGTTCGAGTCTCGTTTCCCGCTCCAAATTTAGACAATAGAGAGCCAACTCTCTTTTGCATGGCGCGTTAGCAAAGCGGTTATGCAGCGGATTGCAAATCCGTTTAGTCCGGTTCGACTCCGGAACGTGCCTCCATATTGACAAGCCCGCCACGCGAGCTTGATACCGATTGCGGTGCCCGAGTGGTGAAATCGGTAGACACAAGGGATTTAAAATCCCTCGACGTTCGCGTCGTGCCGGTTCGATTCCGGCCTCGGGCACCATTAATGAATATCACATCACATCACATCATATCATTACATATCTGAAACCCGCATAGCGTAAGGCTTTGCGGGTTTTTTGTTATGTCTTGTCGTATCATATCACGTCATAGCATACCCCCATTCTTGGGGGTACATCTGGGGGTATCTGTTCTGATAGGGGTAAAAAGTACCCCCAAATTTGCCAAACCCACGCCCTGTATGGGCTGCAGCGCAGCAATAGATACCCCCAGTGTGTGCAAGTACCCCCAAGCAAACACGGGAGATACCCCATATGCCCCTATCTGATATCACTGCCCGGCAGGCTAAGTTCAACGGTAAGCAGCAGAAGCTATCCGATGAGAAAGGCTTGTTCTTGTTGGTCAACCAGTCTGGCAAGTATTGGCGGCTCAAGTATCGCCACGGCGGCAAAGAGAAGACGCTCGCCTTGGGTGTCTATCCCGAGGTGTCACTGAAAGAGGCAAGGGCGAAACGGGATGATGCTCGTCGGCAACTTGCTGAAGGGGTGGATCCGGGTCTCGTCAAGAAACAGAGCAAGATCGCTAACAAGCTGGCCAGCGAGAACAACTTTGAAGCACTGGCGCGAGAGTGGCACCAAAGCCAGCTCGCTCGCTGGACGCCTGTTCATGCAGCCAGGGTGCTCAAGTCGCTTGAGGTGGATGTTTTCCCCGATCTTGGGGTTGTGCCCGTTGCCGAGCTGACCGCGCCCATGATGTTGGATGCTTTGCGCAAGGTCGAGAAGCGGGGGGTTACTGAAACAGCGGGACGGATCCTACAGCGGATCGGCGCTGTCATGCGATACGCCATTCAGACTGGACGAGCCAGCTACAACCCGGCCCAAGACCTGAAAGGGGCACTCAAGGCCACCAAGCTGGAGCACAGACCCGCTTTGCCCCGTTCTGAGCTGCCAGAGTTCTTCCGCCGCCTAGAGGCCGAGCCACTTAATCCGGCGACTCGTCTTGCCCTCCATCTACTGATGTTGACCATGACCCGCCCTGGTGAAGTGCGTTTTGCACGTTGGGATGAGTTCGATATGGAACGGGCAGAATGGCGGATCCCTGCTGCACGGATGAAGATGCGAACTGAGCACCTTGTCCCCCTTTCTCGTCAGGCGTTGGCCGTGCTCGATGAGCTGCGCCAGCTGACAGGCCATTGTGAGTTGCTGTTCCCAAGCGAGCGCAAACTGACCAATCCCATGAGTGAGAATACCTTGAGCTACGCCATGGGGCGGATGGGCTACAAAGGGATTGCCTGCCCGCATGGATTCAGGGCGCTGGCATCTACCACCTTGAACGAGGAAGGCTTTGATCCGGATGTGATAGAGCGCCAGCTTGCCCACGCCGAACGCAACAAGGTACGTGCAGCCTATCACCGGGCCGAGTACCTAGATGACCGGCGCAAGCTGTTGCAATGGTTGGCTGATTTCTATGACTCGCAACGGGGTAGCAATGTGCTACCAGTGAATTTTAACCGAGTGGGTTAACGACTTTGCCGAGTCTAGCGCGCTGGCGCGAAATGTGGGGGAGTCTTGCTCGCATAGCTCGGCAATATGTTCAAAGCGGTTGTGCAGAGGTAAAATTATGGCTAAAGCAACTTTAAATCAAATCAAGTCGACAATACAGCCTTTGATTCCATTAGAATATTGCAGTCCTGAACGGGCGGCTAGATTATTGGGTTGTGAAGTAGAGGATATATTTCATTGGGCTATTATAGGGGCAATTAATATATATGCTGAGTTTCAAGAGTATGAAATAGACACACCGCAATACCATGTCCATGAAATGTTCATTGATGAAAACATACCTGACACCCAAGAAACCAAAGAGGTCGAATATATCTCTGAAGGAGTTCTGAAGGTAAAAAAAATTAATATTGGTGATATTCCACCATTTTATGAGGATGAAAAAAACTCCATTTCAAACTGGAGGTACTTTCAGTATGGAGCTGGGATGCGATCTCCAACACAAGGTGACTGGTATAACAGGAAGGTTTCCTTGAGAGGTTTTTGGGCGATTGAGCCTCAATGCATTCCACAACTCCAACTCGTTACTGATTCTGATTCTGACTCTGAATTTGATTGGGATCTTACTGCGGTATATATAGGGACTGACACCTGTCCTGAACAAGAAAACAGCTCCCAGAAGGTAATTACATTGTTTGGTTTGGAGCATCTGAATGATATTACGAAGCGGCTGAGGTTGATGCGGGAAGATCTGTTAAAGATACAGAGGCATATGGCATCTGGTGAGGTTATGAGCAAGAAAAGTAGCAATCTACGTCCAGAGAAAGCGCCACCGATGCAAAAGGATGATGAGCAGGTGACAAGAATAACAGCAAACCAGAGTAGGGCTATCGTTGAGTTGTTAGGGTCGCATGGGTACTCCACCGAAGAGCTCAAAGGTAGTGTAGAAGAGCTGCAAAAAAAGATCACTCGCAATGGTCATAGCAAGCAGTTAAGTACAGTGACTGCTCATACGCTGAAAGCTTGGTTGGAAAGGGCTGGGGTTCGTTAAGGGAGTTATTGATAACTTACGGGAGTTTTCTATAACTACCTCACATTCATAGTCGAACATGGTTTGATTGCTACTGCAACGAGAAGACACGTAAAGGAGCAACAAACCATGTCATTGAAATCAGAATTTGCATTGCCACAAGAGGGTTTTGTCCGGGTAGATACCCTTGCCAAAGTACTAGGGATTGCTGTGGTTACAGTCTGGCGCTGGTCAGCAAAAGGCAGATTCCCAAAACCAGTCAAGTTGTCAGAAAGAGTAACTGCATGGCGGGCTGAAGAGGTTCGAGCATGGATGAGCGAAAGAGGAGAGGTTGCTTAAGGTCGGTATATTGACCAAAAGAAAGAGCCGTCCCTTACGGGTACAGCCCTAACTAAATAACGCCACTCAATAATATCAGGAATCTGATAGTTGAGCTAGTTAGCACAACCACTTTAGGATTTACATACCATGATCTCAAAACAATATGAGTATCTTTCCCAGGGCGAAGCCTTGCCCAAAAAAACTCAGATACTGACTGACATACTGCCAATTAATGAACTTCTGATTGCAGGAAAATTTATTAAAACCGTCAATGCTCGTGAACTTCATACCTTTCTATGTGTGGGACGAGATTTTTCTACATGGGTGCGAGATCGTATTGCTGAATATGGCTTTATTGAGGGTATGGATTACACAATTGTCGAAACTTTGCGCTCCCCACATTCGGGGAACACAAAAGCACGCCCACAACGAGTGAAGGAATATCACCTTGTGCTGGATATGGCTAAGGAACTGTCTATGGTCGAGCGCAACGATGAGGGCCGCCGTGCGCGCCGCTACTTCATCGACTGCGAACGGCGGCTAGCCGAGGTTGCCCCGCAACAGCAAGTGTCGGCACAAGCCCATTGGCAAGCTGAACGGGAAGCCAGCAAGGACTACCACGGGCTAATGTGTCGCGCTCTGCAGCAACACCGTACCAGGCTGGGTAAGAAGACTGCTGGTCACCATTACAGCAATGAGCTGGGCATGATCAATCGGCTGGTTCTTGGGATGGATGGCAAAGCATGGCTGGCCCAACACGGTCTGAAAGGCGAGGTACGGAAACACCTGAGCGCATATCAACTGGCGTTGGTCGCCTTTCTTGAGCGCAGTAATGCCACCTTCCTGGACGCAGACATGCCTTTCGCTGAACGCAAGATGAGGCTAACAGCCATGCTGGCTACCCGGATTGAACGTGAGGGCGGCGAAAATGATATTGCATGACACGATCCGACACGGTACAGATCTTATCTGTTGGGGCTACTAACCCTAACAGTACTACTTCCACGAGCGGTTACCCGCAACCGACAATTAGCGGTTTTTTTGGGCTCTGTCCCAATTACGTGTTGAAAGGCTAATCTTGAAGTAGGCCATCACCTTGAGGTCTACCATCATGGATACCCCAGCCTTTCAACACCTGC
>NZ_JBFODV010000057.1:0-1749 GCF_040908495.1 Aeromonas sp. R1-1
GACCCGTTCACCCGGTTGCACCTCGTGGCTGGTGGCTTTGAGTTTCTGCTCAAGCAGACCGAGCGCCACGGCAAAGCCGTAGATGGTGGCTGCCGGAGTGGGGGGGCAGCCGGGGATATAGACATCCACCGGCACGATCTTGTCGGTGCCGCCCCAGACGCAGTAGAGGTCGTGGAAGATGCCGCCGTCACAGCCGCAGGCGCCGTAGGCGATGCAGATCTTGGGATCGGGCGCCGCCTCGTAGGCGCGCAGGGCTGGCACCCGCATCGCCCGGGTCACCGCGCCGGTAAAGAGCAGGATGTCGGCGTGGCGGGGGGAGGCGACCACCTTGATGCCGAAACGCTCGGCATCGAACAGCGGGGTGATGGTGGCGAAGATCTCGATTTCGCAGGCGTTGCAGCCGCCGCAATCGACCCGGTAGACATAGGCCGAGCGGCGAATGTCCTTGAGCAGGGTCTTCTTGAGTTTGGTGATCTCGGGATCCTGTGCCAGCGGCACGGCGCGGGTATGGGCATGGCCGACAACCGGTTCTATGCCTTTGATCTTGCTCATCACATCCACTCCTTTTGTGCGGCCATCGGTGTGGCTATCGGTGTGATCAGGGCCGAGTCAGGCTGGCTCAGCATGCTCTGTTTTCGTTTGCAGTCGGGGCAGTGGTGCAGCCGCTCCGGGGTCGCGAGCGGTGTGCCCGCCTGCTTGAGGGTGTCCTCCACCAGCGCAACCAGCTTGCTCGGGGCAAAGTAGGTGCCGCACAGGGTGCAGGGGGCCAGCGCGAAGCGGGCTTCCTCATAGAGATCCGCCTTGTTGGTCACCGCCAGCTCGAACTCGGGGGAGAGGGCGATGGCGCGGGTCGGGCAGACTTCCTCGCAGCGGCCGCAGAAGATGCAGCGCGCCATGGAGATCTCCCAGCGCCGTTCGCCGGTCTCCATGTCCACTTCCATCACCAGCGCATTGGCTGGGCAGGCCTTGGTGCAGGCGGCGCAGGCGATGCACTGATCCGCCTGATATTTCGGTTTGCCGCGAAAATCCCGGTTCACCTCGTAAGGGGCGAAGGGGTACTTGGCAGTCGGGGTGCCAGCCTTGAGGATGGTCTTGAACAGCTTGATCATGATGACCCCTTATTTCAGCGGAGAGTTTTTGCGATCGATGCCGTAGCGCTCGATCTCCTTGTAGGAGACCACGGTGGATTTGCCCTTCTTGGGGTCGACCAGGGTGACCCGGTCGGTACAGGAGTAGCAGGGATCCAGACTGCCGATGATGAGCGGTGCATCCGCCACGGTATTGCCGCGCAGCATGTAGCGCAGGGCAGGCCAGTTGGCGTAGGTAGCGGCGCGGCAGCGCCAGCGGAACAGCTTCTGGTTATCTCCCGTCATGCTCCAGTGGACGTTCTCGCCGCGGGGCGCCTCGGTAAAGCCCAGCGCAAACTTGCCAGGCTGGTAGGTGAACCCTTCGGTGAGCAGTGGCCCTTCCGGCAGGTGCTCAAGACCAAACTCAATCATGTCGAGGGAGTCGTAGAGCTCGTGGATCCGCACCAGCACCCGGGATTGCACATCGCAACCCGCCTTGGTCTGGATCTCCATCGGCAGCTCGCGGTAGCCGGCAAAGTCGTGAACACGGCGCACGTCGCGCTTGAAGCCGCTCGCCCGCACCATGGGGCCGACGCAGCTGAAATCGCGGGCAATCTGCGGCTCGAGCTTGCCGATACCGATGAGGCGGGAGGAGATGTTGGCGGTATCCAGCAGCATGGCC
>NZ_JBFODV010000058.1:0-21511 GCF_040908495.1 Aeromonas sp. R1-1
GATGCTGGAGCGTTACGGAAAAGGCGTAAATATCAAAACATGTTTGCATGAGGCGCTGGGGCGCCCCATGCAACACGTAATTGGGACATAGCCTTTTTTTGTGCCTGCCATTTGGGCTACTACCCTAGGCTGTCGCACAGATGAACTTCACATTCACGCCGATCACGGCGGGAGTGTATCCGCTTTTGCGGTATGGTTGAGAGGCCCCAATAAGCCCGCAAGGGTGAATAAGGCCCGCCTTCTCGTGGAGGTAGTTGACGCCATGCCGCATCCTCATTTGCAGCATGGCCGACTCACTAAACCACGAGAGAGTACAGGCCATGATCTACACCTTCTTGATCCAGCATTCCCGTACCTGCCGCTTGGCAGACCTACGCCGTATCCGCATCATTTCCGCCTTTGCCAACAGCGAAACACAAGCCCGGTCTGCGCTGGCCGGTCTACCCCTAGTGTTTTTGTCCCGCACCCCGAGCAAGGGGGTTGCAGCATGAAACGCACCATTCGAACTCGCCAGGTGATTCAGGCTGAGGCTCTGTTTGAGCAGTCTGCACTGCTCGCTTCTGCTTTGAGCTGCATCTGTGAGTCCAATACCGAAAGAATGCTCTATTTGGAGCTCTCCGATCTGCTGCATCCATTGCAGACCCAGCTTGATGAATTGGAGGCGTGCTGTGCCGGGACACCGCTGGAGGACCCTGCTGAACGGATCAATCGTTATGCCTCCGTCCTGCTCAAGGTTCTCAATGGCAATCAGTCCCATATCGAGCCGTGTGTGATCAGTGTGCTGCTCGCCCCGGTCCTTGCCGAGTTTGAGACCGTCGAACTGGCCAAGCGCAGGGAGGGTGTATGACCTATTACGCATGGGCTCCAGTGGCTCAACAACCCACATTCACAGGCCCAGCCAACCCCAAGACCGGCAAACGCTCACAAGCGGGCTGTCTGAGTGCCTTTGCCAGCCGTCGGCAGCGAGATGAGTTCATTGCCAGCACCAGCGGTATGGCGGGGGCCGTTACCGCCAAACAGGCCCGCCAGCTGAAGGCTGGGCTGGATGAACGCGCTTTCAATGAACTGGTGACCGTTCTGGTGGGGGGTGATACATGAGCCAGGCAACATTCGTTTCTGACGTGGCCGCCGCGGCCTGTGGCCACTGGCCCGAACTGCTGGCAAATCTGGGGGTGACGGTACCGCCACGTAAGCAGCATGGGCCTTGTCCGGCTTGTGGTGGGAAAGACCGCTTTCGGCTCGATGACAAGGGCGGGCGTGGTACCTGGATCTGTAGCCAGTGTGGCGCGGGTGACGGGCTGGATCTGATCCGCCGTGTAACCGGTAAGTTGCCGAAGGATGCTGCGGACCTGGTTGCAGGGGTACTTGGCTTTTCCCATGTTGTCATATCAGATGCTGACCGAGAGCAATTGCAGCAACAACAGCGGGCGCAGGCTGATGCAGAGCAACAACAGCAGCAGATTAAGCGCCAGAAAGCCGCCAGACGCGCCGCAGATATCCTGCGCGACTGCAAGCCTGGCCAATCCCCTTATCTGGCACATAAACGCTTGAGCTGGCCCAATGGGCTGTTGAATAGCACCCTGATCCGAGTGGGGGAAGAGGCGTTCCCCGCTGGCTCCTTGGTGGTACCGCTCTACAACGAGACCGGCGAACTGGTGAACGTGCAGCTGATCCGTCATGACGGGGTGAGGCACTACCTTGCCGGTGGCCAGAAGCAGGCTGCTTGCCACCGGATCTCAGGCAGTGCCCTAGTGGCTGTTTGCGAGGGCTATGCCACTGGGCTATCAGTGCATCTGGCGACCGGGGCAACTGTCTACTGCGCCATGGATGCGGGTAACCTGCTGGCCATCGCTCAGGTGGTGAGGGGGATGGATGACCCCTTGCAACCTTGCCGATTATGGCTTGCCGCAGACAACGATGCCACCACGACGGGCAACCCGGGCAAGACCAAAGCTGAGCAAGCTGCCGCTGCCGTGGGGGCTGTGGTAGCACTACCGCCCACTGCAGGCGACTGGAACGACTATCACCAGGCCAATGGGCTTGAAGAGACCAAGAGAGCCATCATGAGCCAGATTGAACAGACCCAGCAGCAAGGCGCCAGCCAGAAGGAAGGGCTGCGAGCCGAAGTGATCCCATTGCATTCTGTGCCAGATGTGCAAGGCGAGCATGATCAACCAATTGATGGTGAGGAACTGCCTGAGGGCTATGAGATCCGGGACGGTATGCTCTACGTGCACGAATGGGTTGGCTCTGGACAAAACGGTAGGCAGGAGGAAACCCTGATTTCCCCTGAGCTTCGGGTGGTTGCCGAAACTTCTGATGAGGCGGGGTATGGCCAAGGGCGCTTGCTGGAGTGGCAGGATCGGGCTGGCCGTACCCGGCAATGGGCGATGCCGGTCAGCATGTTGGTCCACCGTGGTGGCCAGGAGGCGCTGGCGTCCTTACTCAATGGCGGCTTGCCCTTTGTGAACCTCAAGAAGCTCGACAAGTTGGCGATTTATCTGATGATGAGCCAACCCGAGCGGAGGGTGACCTGTGTCGAACGTACCGGCTGGCACGGCAAAGCCTATGTGCTGCCTGGTGGGGGAATCGGGCCGGATGCTGAGCAGGTGATCCTGCAATCAGCCGGCTATCTGAGTAGCGACTTCACCAGTTCGGGGGAGCTGGCCGACTGGCAGCGCCAGATCGCTGCAATGGCCGTTGGTAACTCCCGCCTTTGCTTCGCCTTGTCGCTGGCCTTCGCCGCCCCCCTGTTGTCACTGGTGGGGCTGGAAGGTGGTGGTTTCCATCTCAAGGGCGAGAGTACCGATGGCAAGTCCACCATCATGAAGGCTGCCGCCAGCATCTATGGGCAGCCCGATCGCTACTGTCACACTTGGCGGGCGACTGGCAATGCCATCGAGGGGATCGCCAGTCGGCGTAACGATGCCTTGCTGTGTCTGGACGAACTGGGCGAGTTGGACGGGCGGGAAGCTGGACAAGTGGCCTACATGCTGGCGAATGGCCAAGGCAAGGGTCGCAGCAAGCAGGATGGTGAGCTGAAAGAGCGCAAGGCGTGGCGGTTGCTGTTTCTCTCCACGGGTGAACTATCCCTAGAAGATCATGCCGCCGAAGCGGGTAAGCGCACTCAAGCTGGGATGGAAGTGCGTACTATCCAGATCCCGAGTAGCACCGGTAAGCATGGTGCGTTTGAGGAACTGCACAACCAACCAGACGGGCGCTCCTTTGCCGATGCCCTCAACGAGGCCTGTAAGCACGAATACGGCACCGCATTTCGGGCCTACATCGAGACCTTGGCAACAGGACTGGATGCATACAAGGAGCGCCTGAAGGCGGAGATCAAGCGTCTGGCGGTCGAACTGACCCCCGCAGGGGCCGGTAATCAGGTCGGGCGGGCTATCAATCGCTTTGCCATAGTGGCCGCAGCGGGTGAGCTGGCCACTGAACTGGGGATCACCGGTTGGCCCCAAGGTGAAGCTACCCGTGCTGTGCGGGTATGCCTCAAGGCATGGTTGGATGAACGGGGGCATCTGGGCAACAAGGAAGACAAGGCAACCCTGGAGCAGGTGCGCGGCTTTGTGGTTGCGCATCAGAATAGCCGCTTTGCCGACTGGTTCGATCACACCCATCGCCCGGCCAATATGGTCGGCTATCGCAAGAAGGATACTGATGGCGTGAGCTTTATCGTGCTGCCCTCTGGTTGGAAAGAGATCACCATCGGTCGGGATCCCAAGCGGGTGGCCCAGCTTTGTTTGGAGGCGGGCTATCTGTTGCCCTCGAATGATGGAAAACGAGTCCAGCGCAAGATCCGTCTGAGGGATGGCAGCGCACCGGTCTGGATCTACATGCTGACTGAGAGAGTGCTAGCCGATGAGGCTGATGGGCCGGAAGACGAATAGCCAGCCAGAAGAAAATAAGGGGTCGCCATCGCGCGGCCCTTTACTTTTTCCAGATTGTCATGCTATTCGCGCATGTGCGCGCACAGGAAGGATTTAAGAAAAAGTATGGGAACAGTGGGAACAAGATAGATAAATGACCTTCAAAGCCTTATCCAGCAAGTGATACTAATGTTCCCACACTCACAAAGTTTCGTGGGAACAGATTGGGAACAGTGGGTACAAGTCGGAAATGTTCCCAACCCATGTTCCCTTTGTTCCCACACCTTCCAGCGATTGTGGGAACAGAGAAACCCAGTCATGGTGCGGGTTAGCGGGAAATGTTCCCATGTTTCCACTGTTCCCATCGTTTTTACATCACACATGCATGTGTGCGTGCGCGAATAACAAAAAGTGTGGTTGTTCGTCAACTCCTTTCTCTGGCTGGCCTGTTTGGGGTTATCGATCGTTGGGGGAGCAACTGCGTTCAAGATTGCACACGCCAGAAGTCGGTACTGTAGTTATTCAATACCCGAGAGTAAGGGTCAGTTACCACTTGGAATTCTTGCGGGATTGCAGAACCATCACCACCCTGTCTGAAATATTGCTTTACCGACTGGAGCCCAAGTTTTTTGAGATGTTCCCATTCGCTAAACAACTTATCCTGTCGATCTTGCACCAATCTGGCGGCGCTAGGTTTCCGGTTTTGGCGTGGCATTGCGTAGTCAGGTTGTAAATGTGCGTGGTGGAAAAAAGTAATGCTGCCGGATGCCCATTCATCCTGAAGTGTCTTGCGCCAGCGGTAACTGACGCGAACAGTCATGCGTTCACTGAATTGATAGGGCTCCCTGATCAGGTCGTCAATATCGAAAAACTGTTGTTCGGATTCTTGTATTTCCACTTGGCGTTTCATCTGCTGAACGGCACTGGCCAAATAATTACCGGCACGACGCGCACGAGACTCCGTATCCGAACGCTTCTTTGCTGCTTTAGCGTTGCGGTACTCAGCAAGGGCATTTGCATACTGGCGGAAATGTGAAGATACATACGGCCCACAGTATTCGAGTTGGAGATCTCTCAACGCATCCGGGACTTCATCGTAGAGGCACTGCTCGATGAGTTTATCCAACAAGTCAGTCTCAACCGCTTTGAGGGCATCACACTCATCGCGAGGAATCTTAATCTCACTCATAAATCAGTCCTTAAGCCATTGAATCACTGTAGATAATATCTACACCTCCCTGTGTTTGCGAGCCGTTCCCTAGCCCCGCAGGGCCGACGCTTATGCCGAAGAGGACGAAGGACTCAAGCGCATAAGCCAAGTCGGTCACTATGCGTAAGTTTTCGCCGACTCATTTTCGCTTTTGGAGTAACGTGGAATGAGAACAAGCAGGGGGAGGCTGGTCAGGTATGGCGGGATATCAGTTTGCACACATTGACGGGTATGCACGACAAGGCGGGAAGACAAAGACGGGGCGGGTACTGTCAGCCCAGCAGATAGCGGATGAAGCTGAGCGCAGACCTGGCGCCCATCCACATGTCAAAGACCCTAAGCCGCCGATCCAACGGTTTGGGGTAACGCCATCGGAGGCCGTACAGCAGGCCACCGCATGGGCGGAGCAGGCCGTAGACCCGCGAGGGCGTAAGCTGAGGATTGACGGACTGTGTTTAGGTGCTGGTGTGGTCAGTGTCCCGGAGAACCTGCCAGATGAGCTCTGGCCAGGGTATCGTGACGCAATGATCGGGTATCTGAAAACCAAGCATGGTGACAGGCTAAAATCGGTGGTCGAGCATAGTGATGAACGGTATCGGCACATCCATTTTTATCTGGTACCACTACCAGGTGAATCGTTCGGTGCAGTACATCCTGGTGTGGCAGCTGCGCGGGCTTCAGCTTCGCGAGGGGAGCGAAAGGGATTGCAACGTCTCGCGTTCAATCAGGCCATGAGAGCGTGGCAGGATGAGATCTATTCTGTGTCGGCAGACTTTGGGCTTGCTCGGATTGGCCCACGTCGGCGGCGACTGCCGAGGGCTGTGTGGAACGCCGAACAGCGGGCGTTGTCTGCTCATGCTGCACTTATTGGGGCAGCGAGGCCGAAAGGGCCAACCATGGGGAAAATTAATCAGATCATCTCCATGCAAGAGGTTGAGCACCGAGCCGGATTGTTGGGACGGGGCGAGCCGCTCTACACAAAAGATCAGCTACTGGCCGCGACGAAGGCTGCTGCGCTGTACGGGGCTCAACACAATGCCTCCCAGCGTGAAGCGATGCTGGAGGCGGTACTCCTACGCACGCCAGAGATCGATGCAGCAGAGAGCAAATTGGCCGCACTGTCTGCTCATGAGGCTATGATAGAGCACCGGATGCTTGAGGTGACCGAAAGAGTCAGGGAGGCCGAGGCGCTGGCTCAGGCCCGCATCGAAGCGTCTTTGCTGAAGGTCAAGATGGTAGAGGCAAAGGTTGTTCGAGCCGAACGCTGGGCCAAGCAGAGTGTAACCGAGGCGGAAGCGCGGATGAGGGGGATTTTATCACCTATCTTAGCCGCATTTGCGGCGATTCTTCGAGATCCCCAGGCCGTCGAACCAAAGGCTGAAGCAGATACCGCGATTGCGGCGTTGGCGGAACTGCGCCCGCTCGCCACCGAGATCCAGCAAGCCCTCTATCCGGTTGCAAAGGCAGTCAAAAAAGCCAACAAAGTTAACCAAGCACTCGGGCTTGACCTGCATCCATAGTGATCCGATCACCGATAACCCGATTTGGCTTCCCACCTCACCAGTCCCGCAGCAATCTCTGAGCCAGCCAGTGTATCTGACAGTGGATACACTGGCTGTCGCTCACATTTCGTTTGATACCACCGCATCATCGCTTATAGCCGGGATAGTGAAAACCGCCGTTGTATACGGCGGTTTTACAACAGCACTTGATCGCTTCCCTGCCTAAACCATTGCAACCTTCGTAAAGCAATCAACAGCATCATCCGTGGGTGTGTAGCCTCTCCACACACCCGGGCAAGGTCGCTGTATGCACCAGAGTCGTTGCAACATTCAAAGGCATTAAAAACATCGAGGGATGCAAAATGTCAGATTCCGTATTTATCGAACGAAAAAGGCTAACGATCCTTATTGGATGCCGTCACGACACGATTGACCGCATGGTTGAACGTGGAGAATTACCGCGCCCAATTCGCCTCGGGCGCAATGGCCGGCACCGCTTCATTCGTGCCGAAATTGAACCTGCGTTAAAGCTGCATGGGATCGATCTTGCGAAGCTGGAAGCCGCCCATGCTGGAAGTGTTGTCTGATCATGCCAATCACCACGACACATGACCGAGGCGGGATCTTCCAGCCCGGCTCGACCTGGTTAACGATTTGCCAGGCTGTGTGTGGTGTATTGCACATAGCAGGACCGCTTTCTCCTGAACAGGCAGGACTGCTACTGACGATCTTCCGCAGTGAACTGGCGAAAGTCGCCTTACCGGCTCAATCCGAGGCTAAGTTAGACCCTTGGCACTACCTTACCGAACACACCTGTGGGGTGGTCGTCTTGAGTGCTTCAGGTCAAAACATCTTGCGACAGCAGCCTAATCGAACCGCCCAAATCCTCGTCAAGAACACCATCAACCACTGGAGAGAAAATCATGACCAAGCCGCTTAATCATGGCGCCATTTGCGGTCGCATTTTTGCCACTCTGCCCAAGCTGACTCTGCAACAGGAGGCCGTGTTGCTGGATAACCTGGATGGCATGACCAACAGCGAACTACGCGAATATGCCTCCAATGCCAGTGAGTTGGCAAAGACCCCGCTTCAACTGCGTGACGAAAAGATGCTGCTCAGTTTGTCGCAGCAGTTGGGGTCTGTATCCACTGGCCTGGCTGGCGTTATGAACTTCACGGCTGAAAACGTGGAACGCCTAACTAGTGACCTGAAACACCTGACCGAAACAGATTGCTGAATTGCCCCCGATTTGGAGACCGGAAATGAATAACATCACCGATTTAGTACAAGTAGCCCAACAAGCGCATCGTGAATATATGGGGTGGCATGAAGGCGAGCATCGGTTGCTGACCTGTATCAGCACCACACGTATCGATGAAATCAAACAGGATATCCAGAGGGGGCGTGAGCTCCGGCGAGCGGCGATCGCCCAGGGAAACACGAACAAAAAAGAGTATCGCCAGCTGTCTACTCATATCTCGTCACTTGAGAGTGAGTTGGCTGACATGGAGGTCGTTGCCGAAGAGTTAGAAGGCGGTGCATTTGAGCGCTCATGTTCTGGGCAGGCGTTGTGGCGCCAGCACCTTAAGCAACGTTCCGCTCTTGCACAAACCTATCTGGATGAGTTGATCGCCAGTGATTTGGATGAAGCCCGCGAAGCCTTGGCTCCACTCTTGCCAATGCTGGCCAGATTAGTATCCAGAGGCAGACAGAAGGCGGCCATCGGTTCATTCTTGCAAGATGATACCAATACTGTATTTACTACCCCCGGCCTGATAGAGCCAGCAGAAGTCCACCCGCTCGATATGGTGAAATCATTGGTGGTTGAGTTGCTTGAGCCAATCTGGAGAGATACTGACCCGGAACTGGATCCGGTGGTCATGGAAGAGATTAAGCGTATTCCGCCGAGCAATCTGATCCGTCTTGATTTGGTCGGCAGCCCAGCAGCCAAAAGTAGTGCTAGTGCAAAACAGGCCGGGCGCATGGATCAAACGGAAGAACCCAAATCTGCAGTGCAGGCAAGCCGTGATAACTGGTCGCCGGATGCAATGTTGGCCCGCAGTAATAATTTGCGAGAGGCATGACTCCGGTTTTCGCACGCAGTGTGCATTGAGCCCGCCCAGCGCGGGCTTTTTTTCGCCATCAAATATCAAGAGCAGTACCTCTTTGGCTACCAAAACACATAGAACTTCTTCGGGAGCAATTTGCTGCATGTAGACATTTCGACCTGACCTAGCGCTGACTGCAATCCAGTTCGCCACATGACGGGCCTTTATTGATTTGCACCAGAGCGCATGAGTAGCCCGCTGTTGATTCGACAGCGTTGATCGCCCATACCATGCCTAGGCTATTGCACCTGTATCCTGAGTGGCTTGGAGAAGCCTACCGAACTTGGTCTGCACCGCTGGCGCGCAATCGGAACCCCGCCCCGCCTGCCCGCTTTATGTGTTGAAAATCGTTCACATGACAGATTGGGTTCACGCCGCGCCATATCTGGGCCGGGATAGTGAAAACACCCTCGAAGAAATCCTTCAGAATCCTTCAAAATCTTTCACTTTCCGTCGCTCTGATCAGGTGGTTGGGGATGGGTTGCGTCAAGAGAGGTCAAAATCACGAATTTGAACGTGGTTTTATCTGTTTTGAGGGTTGCGTCATGTTTGTATTTGGCATTGCGGTGTCCACAAGCATTTCATTTATGGGGGTACTTTTGGGGGTATCAGTGCTTTTAGGTCTTCAACAATTCATGGTAAATCAGTTGTTTATTGTTGAAATTCGATAGAGGCCTCGGCACCAGTTATTAATTCAAGCAATCAAAGAGTTACGAAAGGCCACTAGAAATAGTGGCCTTTTTCTTTTTCCTCCGAGTCCACATTTGAGCCACACAGGTGTAGTCCGGTAGAGCCTGCGGCGTTTAATTGCCAGCTCAAGCTCACTATCAGGCTTGCCACCCCCTGACTCGGTGGGGAATACAGATCTAGAACAAGGGATACAGCGGCCAGTCTGAATATTTCCTTGTCACGTAGCGGCTTGCTCATAACACTGGTTGAATGACGTCAGTTTGAGACTCTTGAGGTGTCAGAGAACGCGGGGCGATTAGCGTTGATATATTGGATGTTTTTATACCGTTAGTGACAGATGGATGCGGTCTGTTAAAAAGGGCGAGATCGTTCAGATCTCGCCCTTTTATATCAATATATCCCGTCATCTTTCTATCGGATCAGGCTCCCTGCTCCGGGCGGGCGTCCGGGATCAGCGGATCGGCTTTGCGGCGGCGCAGCAGGCGTACCAGCGGGGGCAGGGTGATCACTGCAATGGCCAGTACCAGCAGGGTCTGGCTGATGCCGCTGCTCCACAGGATGGCGGTGTCGCCATTGCTGATGGAGAGGGCGCGGCGCAGGTTCTGCTCCAGCATTTCACCCAGCACGAAGCCCAGAATGAGCGGTGACATGGGGAAGTGCATCTTGCGCAGCAGGTAGCCAAAGACCCCGAGGGCCACCATCAGCAGCAGATCGAAGGTAGTGCTGTGCACCGCATAGACCCCCACCGCCGAGACGCTGGCGATGGCGGGTACCAGAAACCAGAGCGGGATGGAGAGCATGCGGGTAAAGAGCCCCACCATGGGGATGTTCATCACCAGCAGCATGACGTTGGCCAGCAAGAGGGCGGCGATCAGTCCCCACACCACATCGGGCTGTTCGGTGAACATGGTGGGGCCGGGGGTGATGTTATAGAGGGTCAGCGCTCCCATCATCACCGCCGTGGTGCCCGACCCCGGCACCCCCAGGGTCAGCATGGGGATAAAGGATCCACAGGCCGATGCGTTGTTGGCCGCCTCCGGCGCGGCCACGCCGCGAATGTCCCCTTCGCCGAATTTGGCATTGGGCCCCGCCAGTCGCTTCTCGGTCATGTAGGTGATGGCACTGGCGATGGTGGCACCGGCGCCGGGCAGAATGCCGACGAAGAAGCCGATGGTGGAGGAGCGCAACATGGTGCCGGTGCAATGGACCAGCTCCTTGAAGTTGAACAGCATCCGTCCGGTGGTGCGCACCAGCTTGCCGCCACCGCTGGTGTGCTCCAGCATCAGCAGGATTTCACTCACCGAGAAGAGGCCGATCACCACCACGATAAACTGCACCCCGTCCGAGAGGTGAACGCTGTCGAAGGTGAAGCGATAGACGCCAGTGTTGGCATCCACTCCGACGGTGGCGAGCCCCAGCCCAATCAGTGCCGCCATGAAGGACTTGAGCGGGTTCTGGCTCATCATGCTGCCAAGGCAGGCGATGGCGAACACCATCAGGGCGAAATACTCCGCCGGGCCGAAGGCGAGGGACCAGCGCGCCAGCGCCGGGGCGAACAGGATGATCCCCCCGATGGCGAGCATGGAGCCGACAAAGGAGCTGACCGCCGAGATGGAGAGGGCCACTCCCGCCTTGCCCTGCTGGGCCATGGGGTAGCCATCCAGCGCGGTCATGATGGCGGCGGCATCCCCCGGCACGTTGAGCAGGATCGAGGAGATCCGCCCGCCATACTCGCAACCGATATAGACGGTGGCGAGCAGAATGAGCGCCGATTCGGGGGGCAATTTCAGGGCAAAAGCCAGCGGCAACAGGATGGCGACCCCGTTGATGGGGCCAAGGCCCGGTAGCAGGCCGACTACGGTGCCGACAAAGCAGCCGATGAGGGCGATCACCAGATTTTCCGGGGTGAGTGCCACCGCAAAGCCCTGGGAGAGGTACATCCAGGTATCCATATTGACTCCTTAAGAGAACCAGACGCCGAGGGGCAGGGTGACATCCAGCAGCCGGTCAAAGGCGAGATAGAGCACCAGACCGCCGACGACGCCGGAGAGCAGGGCAGCCTTGGCAGAGGCGCCAAACAGGCGCCCCAGTACAAAGGTGAGCAGGGTGGTGGCCAGCGGAAAGCCCAGCCACTCGAAGCTGGCACCGTACCCGGCCAGCGCCACCACCATGATGGCGAGGTGGCGCAGGGTACGCAGCGGCGGCCAGGTAACGGTGTCCGGCTGGCGGCGCAGCAGCAACAGGGCGCAGAGCGCCATCAGGCCGATGATGCCGAGCGGGAAGGGGCGCGGCCCCAGCGGCTCATAGCTGTATTCGCTCTGGATCTGCCAGGCGATGGCGGCGCCTGCCAGACAGAGCAGCAGCCAGATGGCGGCGAAGATGCGATCGCTCATGGCTGCGGCTCCTATTTGGCCAGACCGAAGGCTTTGGCCTGCTCGCGATATTGCGCTACCTGCTCCTTGACGTAGCTGTCGAGGGCCTCGCCGGTGAGGTCAAACTCGAACAGGCCGCGCAGATCCCGCTGCGCCTTGAAGGTGTCGGTCTTCACCAGCTGATCGAAGGTCTGCTTCCACCACTGGTATTCGCTGTCGCTCACTTTGGGGCCGACATAGAAGCCGCGGATCACCGGCCACACCAGGTCATAACCCTGCTCCTTGGCGGTGGGGATGGTGGCCAGCTTGCCGGGCAGCCGCTCGGCAGAGAACACCGCCAGCACCCGCAGCTTGTCGCCGCCGATATAGGGCACCATCTCGCTCAAATCGCCGGAGACCGCCTGCACATGGTTGCCCAGCAGCGCGGTGACCGGCTCGCCGCCCCCTTCAAAGGCGACGTAGCGCATCTTGTGAGGGTCAACCCCGGCCTGTTTGGCCAGCAGCGCCGTCTTCATCCAGTCCTGACTGCCGATGGAGGCACCCGCGCCGATCACCACGCTGTTGGGATCGCGCTCCATGGCGCTCACCAGCTCCTTGAGGTTCTGATAGGGGGCATCGTGGCGCACCGCGATCATGCCGTAATCGGTCCCTACCGCCGCCAGCCAGCGCACATCATCCACCCCGTAACGGCCAAATTTACCCTGTGAGAGGTTGAGCAGGGAGCCGCCGGAGAAGGCGACCACGGTCCCCGCCTCGGCAGGGCGCTGGGCCACGATGGCGTTGTAGGCCACGGCGCCGACCCCGCCCGGCATGTAGGTGACCCGCATCGGCTTGTCGATGGTGCCGGTCTCCTGCAGGCTCACCTGCAGCAACTTGCAGGTGAGATCGAAGCCACCGCCCGGTTTGGCTGGTGCGATGCATTCGGTACGGCTCGGGGTCGTGGCACTTTCGGCCGCCTGCAGTGGCAGGGCGCCGAGCAGGGTCAGCAGGGCGAAGGCATGACGTGTGCGTTGCTTCATGGTTGTGTGCTCCATCTTGTCGTTGTTTTTCCTGGGTGTGACTCCGTCGATAGACGAAGTGATGCTAAATTGTTAAAACAACAACCTTTCATTCACCTTTCAATCGCTGACCAAGAGCCGGGAGTGTGACCTTGATCTCACCTTCTCCTGTACTGGCAGTGACGAAGGGATGCAGTTGAAGCAGTGCGGCTGAATGCCGTGGTTAGGAACAAGGGGAGAGGGATGCGCTTGCTGTTGGCGGAAGATAATCACGAACTGGCCCACTGGCTGTCGCGGGCACTCACCAGTGCCGGTTTCGCGGTGGATTGGGTGGCTGACGGGGCTCAGGCTGACCACCTGCTGCGCCACGAACAGTACTCGCTGGCGGTGCTCGATATCGAGATGCCCAAGCTCGACGGGCTGGCGGTACTCGGCCGGTTGCGCAGTAGGGGGCAGGGGGTGCCGGTGCTGCTGCTCACCGCCCGCGGCGCGGTGGAGGAGCGGATCTGCGGCCTCAATGCCGGAGCCGATGACTATCTGGCCAAGCCGTTCGATCTGGGGGAGCTGGATGCCCGGCTGCGAGCCCTGCTGCGGCGCAGCGAAAGTGGCGGTACCGAGTTGCGGCTGGGTCGGCTGACCCTGCATCTCGATGGCTATTTTCTGCTGGCCGATGCCCGCCTTGCCCTGACTCCGCGCGAACTGGCGCTGCTGACCGCGCTGATGTACCGCCACGGGCGGCCCGTCGCCAAGGGGCAGCTGTTCGAGCAGGTGTTCAACCTCGATGACGAGGTAGGGCTCGACAGCATCGATCTCTATATCCACCGGCTGCGCAAAAAGCTGGTAGGCAGCGGGGTGGTGATCACCACTTTGCGCGGGCTGGGCTATCTGCTGGAAGCTGCGCCGGAGGCCTCTCATTAGTCGCTCCCTGCTCCATCAACTGCTGCTGTTTCTGGGGGGCCCCCTGCTGATCCTTTGGGCTGCCTCTGCCTGGTACAGCTACTACGGCGCGCTGGCGGCGGCCACCTCGGCCTATGATCGCACCCTGCTCGCCTCGGCCCGCACCGTTGCCGAGCGGCTGACGGCAGCCGAAGGCAGCCTCAGGGTGGATGTGCCCTACGTGGTGCTCGACAGCTTCGAGCGCAACATGCGCGATCGCCTCTTCTATCAGGTGCGCGGCATCGACGATAGGGTCATCTCCGGCTTTGACGACTTGCCCCCCATGCCGGACGGTACGCCACTGACCGACCGCTATCCGGCGCTCGCCTACTTCTATGACGGGCTCTATCAGGAGGCGCCGATCCGCGCCGTGATGCTGCTGCAACCGGTAGGCGAGGGGGGCGTCAACGGCATGGCCCGCATCACGGTGGCGGAAACCCTGCTCGGTCGCCAGCAGCTGGCGGAGCAGCTGCTCTGGTCGGCCCTGCTGACCCAGGGGGCGCTTGTGGTGCTCACCCTGCTGCTCGCTTATCTGTTGCTCAAACGGCTGCTCACCCCGATGCGGCGTCTGTCGCGGGAGATCCTGCGCCGCGATGCCGCCAATCTCGCCCCCTTACCCGACCTGCTCCCCTGGCAGGAGACCCGGCCGCTGGTGCAGGCGTTCAACCGCCATCTGGCCCGATTGCGCCAGCTGGTGGCCCGGCAGGAGCGCTTTAGCGCCGATGCCGCCCATCAGCTGCGCACGCCGCTCACCATTTTGAAAACCCAAGTTGAGGTGGCGCGCGGCAGTGGCGATCCGGCCCTGATGAGCGAAAGCCTCGATGCCATGGCCGTGCGGCTCGATCACACCATCGCCCTGACCGAACGGTTACTGTTGCTGGCCCGGCTCAAATCGGACGAGTGCTCCGGGCTGCGCCAGCGTGAGCCCATCGAGATGACGGCGCTGGTGCAGCAGGCCTGTTTGTCACGGTTGGCGCAGGCCCGCAGCAAGGGGATCGATCTCGGTTACGAGGGGGAGGAGTCCGCCATCATGGTGGCGGGGGAGCCGCTGCTGCTCGGGGAGCTGTGCGCCAACCTGCTCGGCAACGCCATCAAATACACCCCGCCCCACGGCACCGTGACGGCGCGGGTGGTGCGAAGCAACGGGCAGATCTGGCTGGAGGTGGAGGATAGCGGCCCCGGCATCGCCCCCGAGCTGGCGGAGCGGGTCTGGCAGCCGTTCCAGCGCCTCGAGCAGGGGAGCGAACAGCCGGGAGCGGGGCTGGGTCTGGCACTGGTGCGCGATATCGCCCACTACCACCACGGCGAAGTGGTGTTGCTGCCAGCGACCCAGCTGGGGGGCTTGCTGGTGAGGCTGATCTTGCCGCTGGCAACATCGTGAGGGCGATAAAAAAAGAGAGGGCACCTCGCGGTGCCCTGTTTATCTACACATAGATGGCGTTGGGGGTCAGCTGCGGATCTTGTTGAAGACAAACAGGACGATAAGGGCGCCCACGGTGGCCAGCGCGATGCTCGGGATATTGAAACCGGTCACCGAGCCCAGCCCCAGCAGGGTACCCACGTAGCCGCCAACCATGGCCCCGACAATCCCCAACAGGGCAGTCATGAAGAAACCACCGCCGTCGCGACCCGGCATGATCCACTTCGCCAGAATACCCACCAACAGTCCCAATACGATCCAGGTGATAAAGCCCATGGATTAATCCTCTCTGTGTGTTTGAGCCCGCATTATAGGCAGGGATGCCGGGATGCGAAGGGCCGGACGGCGCTGGCTGGTCACAAGCTGTCGGACGGCGGCCAGTGCTGGTCGGGCTGCACAGTCCGGTTATGAGCGGTTGAATGGCGGTATGTGCGCCGCCAAACAGGGGCGGGGATGGCCCACGTAAAGGCCAAGATGAGAAAAGCCCCGCAAGCGGGGCCGGGTTTGTGACGGGGTTGCACCCTCACTTCTTGAGGTATTTTCGGATCGCCTTGCCTGAGGTGCCGACTGCTTTGACCGCCCGTTTCAGCTGGACTTCGGTGCACTCGAACATTTTGACCCACTGCTTCATCTCGTAGGGATCGTTGACATTGATCTTCTTGGCATCGAACGGGTGAGCGACCGCATTGCTGTCAGGCATATAAACCTCAACTTGTTGAAATAGCTGGCGAGAAAGATGTTTCTGCCTGAGCGCCATCATCCTCTCAATTGGCAAGGGGCAAGGTGACGGGGTTCACACAACCCGGGGACTGAAGGAGGAGTGCAGGTTTGCTTTGCTGATCTGTGAGCGATCACCACTTATTCGCTCGCGCCTGATGGGCAGTGAACCGGATGGCGCGAACGATGGGAAGTGATGGGGGCCGGCGCTTGGTGGTCAACCGGACTGGCGGGCTATCAAGCCTCTGCCAGCGCCCGCATTTCCAGCCGCTGCTCGTCGGGGCGGCAGATCAGCACCGAGCCTTGTTCGAACCAGTCTCCCAGCACGATGCGGCGGGCGGGGTGGCCATCGAGGGTGAAGTCGTGGATGGCGGGTCTGTGGGTGTGGCCGTGGATCATCATCCGGCAGTCGTGGGCACGCAGGGTGTCGTCCACCGCCGCGGGCGTTACATCCATGATGATCTGGCTCTTGTGGGCATTTTCCATCTGGCTTTGGCCGCGCATCTTGCAGGCGATGGCCTGACGGCGGGCGAGCGGCAGCCGCAAAAAGAGCCAGCGCAGCCACTTGAGCTGGGTGATGCGACGAAACTTCTGATACCCCTCATCCAGGGTGCAGAGCAGATCGCCGTGGCTCAGCACTACCCGCTCCCCATAGAGGTCAATCACGCAAGGGTCACCCAGCAGAGTCATCCCCGCGCACTTGGCAAACTGCTGGCCCAGCAGAAAGTCGCGGTTGCCGTGGATAAAGTAGATGGGCACGTTCTGCTGGCTCAGGGCCAAGAAGGCGTCGGCCATCTGTTGATGGAGCGGATTGGGATCATCATCGCCAATCCAGAATTCGAAGAGATCCCCCAGCACATAGAGGGCATCGGCGCCGGGGGCGTCGTGCTCGAGAAAGCGCACCAGTGCCGCGGTCATATCGGGCCGCTGGGCAGAGAGGTGAATGTCACTGATAAAGAGGGTGCTCATGATGTGGGGATCGGGCTCTCGGTCGAAACAGGGCAAACGGGGGTGGCAGAGATAGTAGAAACAACAGCGGACGAACAGTGCGCTGAGGGCGCCATCGCATCAGTGGATGTATGCATACCGTCACGGGATGGCGGCTGCCATGACAGCTCGGCCAGATTTCGTTCCTCCAGCGTCAGCAGCGCAGCATAAGGATCGCCCGCCAGCCCCAGCAATCGGCACATGGCCGCTTCCCCTTTCAGTCCCTCTTCAAGGCGCAGGCGCAGCACTTCGCGGTAGAAAGCATCGCCAAACCGCTCGAGCAACGCGGCCATCAGGGTGAGGTGGCGCCAGCCATTTAGCGTCTCGATGGGGGCGGGGGTAACGTAGAGCTCCAGCGGCCAGCTGGCCTCGTTCTTGTCAGAACCGCTGACAGCACAGTGCTGGTCAAGGCAGGGAAAGGTGCGCTCCAGCAGCCAGACATTGTCGCCCGTGGCGCTCGCCAGCCAACCTTGAGCTTCGAGCGTTGCGGCAAACTCGGCGGGATCTGGATGCTGGCAGAGGATATCGAGATCACTGCCCGGCCGATCGAGGCCGATGGCGAGCGTGCTCACCAGCGCCATATCGGCGCACTGCGTGGCCAGCTCATCCCACACACCGGCGGTGAGCAGGGCATGGGCCGAGCGCTGGCGCGGGTTGCCGTGGGCCAGATAGTCGAGGCGGCGCCAGTTTGGGCTGGCTGTGGGGGAGGCAGATGGAAAAACTGCGGCCGGGGCCGCAGTTTTGTCAGTGCCGAGTCGGCAGAGATCAGTCAGCAAGGGTCACCTTGGTGATCACCACGTCTTCTACCGGCACGTCCTGGTGGATGCGGCCGTAGTTACCGGTCTTGACGCCCTTGATCTTGTTGACCACGTCCATACCGGCGGTCACTTCACCGAATACGCAGTAGCCAAAGCCCTGAGTGGTGGCAGATTTGAAGTCGAGGAAGTCGTTGTTGTTCACGTTGATGAAGAACTGGGCACTGGCAGAGTGCGGCTCCATGGTGCGAGCCATGGCGATGGTGCCGATCTTGTTGGACAGACCATTGGCCGCTTCGTTCTTGATGGGAGCGCGAGTGTCTTTCTCTTCAAAGCCCGGGGCATAGCCGCCGCCCTGGATCATGAAGCCGTCGATGACACGGTGGAAAATGGTGTTGTCGTAGTGACCGTCACGGCAGTATTGCAGGAAGTTGGCCACGGTTTCCGGGGCTTTTTCAGCGTTCAGGGTGAGGGTGATGTCGCCGTGATTGGTGTGCAGAGTGACCATGATATGTCCTTTCATTTGATGCGAGCGACCAAGTGCCCGCAGGTGTATGGCATAAAGTGGTGGCAATTCTAGCCCATCAGGGGCTGGCGGCATAGTCTCTCAGGCGCCGTAACCGTGCTGGCAGGCGGGATTGGCCCGCTTTTCTGCCTCGTTTTCTGCCCCTGAACGGGGTATTATGACCAACCATTTTACTCACAGGCAGTGGTTAGAAGATGCTGAAGATATACAACACACTCACTCGTCAAAAAGAAGAATTCAAACCTATCCACCCGGGCAAGGTGGGCATGTATGTGTGTGGTGTCACCATCTACGATCACTGTCATATCGGCCACGGCCGCACCTTCGTCGCCTTTGATGTGGTCGCTCGCTACCTGCGTTACGCCGGTTATGACCTCACCTACGTGCGCAACATCACCGACGTGGATGACAAGATCATCAAGCGTGCCGCCGAGACCCAAGTGACCTGCGACGAGCTGACCGAGCGTCTGATCGGCGACATGCACGCCGACTTTGACGCCCTCGGCATGGTGCGCCCGGATATCGAACCGCGCGCCACCCAGCACATCGAAGAGATCATCGAGTTGGTGCAATCCCTGCTGGAAAAAGAGCACGCCTACGTGGCGGACAACGGCGATGTGATGTTTATCGTCGAATCCTACGCCGACTACGGCAAGCTCTCCGGTCAGGATCTGGAGCAGTTGCAAGCCGGAGCCCGCGTTGACGTGGTCGATGCCAAGCGCAACCCGCTCGACTTCGTGCTGTGGAAGATGTCCAAGCCCGGCGAGCCGACCTGGGAAAGCCCCTGGGGCCCGGGCCGTCCTGGCTGGCACATCGAGTGCTCCGCCATGAACTCCAAGCACCTTGGCAACCACTTCGACATCCACGGCGGCGGCTCTGATCTGCAGTTCCCGCACCACGAGAACGAAATTGCCCAGTCCTGCTGCGCCCACGGTGGCGACTACGTCAACACCTGGATGCACAGCGGCATGGTGATGGTGGATAAAGAGAAGATGTCCAAATCCCTTGGCAACTTCTTCACCATCCGCGATGTGCTGGCTCACTACGACGCCGAAACCGTCCGTTACTTCCTGATGTCTGGCCACTACCGCAGCCAGCTCAACTACTCGGAAGATAACCTCAAGCAAGCCCGCGCCGCGCTGGAGCGCATGTACACCGCCCTGCGCGATCTGCCGGTGGCTGCTGCTGCCGGTGGCGACGTGCAGGTAGCGCGCTTCAAGGAAGCGATGGACGACGACTTCAACACCCCGGAAGCCTACTCCGCCCTGTTCGATCTGGTGCGCGAGATCAACCGCCAGAAGGGTGAAGACATGGCCGTTGCCGCCGCGCTGGGCGCCCGTCTGCGCGAGCTGGGCGCCGTGCTCGGCATCCTGCAGCAAGATCCCGAAGCTTTCTTGAAAGGTGACGAAGCGGATGAAGAGGTTGCCGAGATCGAGCTCCTCATCGCCGAGCGCAATCAGGCCCGTGCCGACAAGAACTGGGCTGCTGCCGATGCCGCCCGCAACCGTCTCACCGAGATGGGTATCGTGCTGGAAGACAGCGCCGGCAAGACCAGCTGGCGCCGTGCCTAAGGGCGGTGGGCCTTGTTGGCGTCTGGTGCCAACAGGTTGCGCCAATAAAAACCGCAGCCCTTGGGCTGCGGTTTTTGTTCAGTGAATATTGTCAGTCAATAATAATATCTTTTCTCAGATGATTTTCTTTCAACATATTCAGCATCATTATCTTCAATTTTAATTCTACCAAATGGCTTAAAAAGCACCCAGTCCATTATATCTAAACCATTAAGGTCTGTAGTTATTGGGATTGGAATTAAATCATCGTCAGTGTAGTTGGATAGTTTTAAATAAAAGCGATAAGAATCCTGAATTTGTTGCTGAGTAAGACGTGATTTTTCTATGTGTTGAAATGCTTGAGCGAACAGCCAAATCTTAAGGTTACCAATAGAAAACTCTATAGTTCCATCATTGCAGACGTAATTATCTTTCTTGTCATTAGCTTTCTGCGTTGAGAATAGAGTCATCACTACAGCAACAGAAAATTTCTTGCCGTTAACTTCAAAATAGCTTCCATACTCTGATTCATGGTCAGTGCTACTTAAATGGAAAAGTTTGTTTTTTCGTATGCATTCTGGGCCTTCGATAATTTCATTTCCATACTCCTCACCTTTTATCCACGGGTGTGTATGCATACTTCCAATATGGGCGTAGTCATCACCAAATATATTTGATATTTCTTTTTTTATTTCTAGAGACTTACGGTAAGTGCTTACGGAACTTCTGCTTCTTATTGCTGATGTCTCTATTGACACGTGATTAACAGTACATGTTAATGGCATTCTTTTATTTATTTTACCCCAAAGGTGAGCATATGTCTCAACTGCGATAACCTTACTCTCATTATGTTTTATTGTGTATGCTTCAACAGCAGACATTAATAATTCAAAAAAAGCACTTTTACTGAAGTTAATGGTAGCATTCATGTTGTATATCCTTATTTAGAATTGATATCACTTGGATATTGTTCGTTTCTCAATCACCCAGCGGGAGTATGAACCACTATCATTTTTACCGCACCGCGTTACTTTAATTTTATCTTCACCCATATCCAGCTTTAACCAAGAATTCATTAATTTATCACTTTTCATAAATGAAACTGGATTTGTTATCTCAATTTTTCTAGGTTTTTTGGGACTACAGAGTAAAAAGTGTGCTTTGACACTTTTCCACTTTGTATGACTGTGCGTAGCTGAAACCTCTGGCTCATAGAAGATGGCCCTAAAACGCTCATTTTTACTCTGTAATTGAGCGTTACTAAAGGTGCTATCACCTTTAGCTTCAATCATCACTATATGGGTTGTGTTTTCGTGATCAACGAAGGCAATAAGAAAATCGACATCCTCCTGAGTGCCTGATATTTGATAGTCAATTGCAATTCCATTTTCTTCTATGAAAATGCGTTTTACGCAGCTCGCAGTGTTTTTTTTAGTGAGGTACAAGCTGGCATAGATCCAGTCAAGGTGGTAATCCATTGCAGCAAAGTATTTTCTGGGGATAGTGAGACCGATTAGGTTTGATATCTTATCAAGCTGGTTGTCATCCATGCGAAATTCTGGGTTTCCCAGCATTTGACCAATTAGGTAAAACCGCTCTTTTCGGTTAAACGATTTCAAATTATCAATTAGGGTGTCGCTCATATAAATCTCGAAAATGTATCTTGTCTGATAGGAAATAATGCAATGGAAATCGGTGTATATCGTAGGATGTAATGAACGAAGTGAATTACACCTCTATCTCAGATCGGCATGAATCCTGTATCTGATATTTTCCTCGGGGCTATGGGTCGGGTGTTGCCCCTGTTGTTCGCCGAGGTGAGTCCGTTTGTCCAGGCCGCGAGGCAGGACGCCGAGCGAGC
>NZ_JBFODV010000059.1:0-1940 GCF_040908495.1 Aeromonas sp. R1-1
AGCGTTACGGGAGGGGGGTGAATATCAAAGCATGTTTGCATGAGGCGCTGGGGCGCCCCATGCAACACGTAATTGGGACATAGCCTTATTTAAGCGTACAGGTCAGCAGTGTGACCCCTTTCTGGGTGAGGAGAGCTTGTTTGTCCTGATTCCAGAAAGTGGTGACGCTGTCGGAATATTTGGCGCCAGATTCAGACTCAACGCGCGCCAGCTTGTGGTAAACCCCGGCATAGGGGAACTGCACCATGTCAGCCTGGGCATCATAGGTAACGGCCAGCATCTCTTCGCCACACTGGTATTGGCTGTATTGATACTGGGTAGGTTGCGGGCTGCTGCACGCCGCCAGGCCCAAAAGGGGAAGCAGAGCGATCAATTTTTTCATTGCACTTTCCTTATGTAATGGCTTTATGTCATGGCCTTGTGCAGTGGCCTTACGTAACGGCCTTATGCCAGGGTACCAACGAAACTATCGTTATCAAGCTTCAACAATTTGATAACTATGGGTAATTTGTACCGCTTTTTCCAACATCAGGGAAACAGAACAGTATTTTTCCATCGACAGATCGACCGCTCTGGCCACCTGTTTCTCTGCCAATCCCTTGCCTGTCACCACGAAGTGCAGATTAATCTTCTCGAAAACCCGGGGCACACTATCGACCCGTTCGCCACTGACATCGACATGGCATGCGGTCACAGACTGGCGCGCTTTTTCGAGGATGGAGACCACATCAATGGAGCTGCAGCCACCGACCGCCAGCAGGATCACCTCCATCGGGCTGGCCCCCTCACCGGGGTTGGCACCATCCAGGATCACCTTGTGACCGGATTCACTCTCACCCACAAACTTCATCCCTTCCACCCAGCTGACCTTGGCTTTCATCTCGCACTCTCTCCTGTTAATCATGATGATGGATCCCTAGCATAACCCAGTCGCTTATCTCTGCCGAACAGGGGGAGTTGGGATGGAAATAGATCAAAATCAACATCTCCGACCTCTATCTTCCCTAGAATGGCCGGAGCGGCGCAGCAGGCATTACTCAAAGGGCTCTGTCAAAAGCCCGCAAAGCCTTGTCAGCACAGGCAAAGGCTCTTATCCTACTGCGACCAATACAAGGAATGGCAAGATTGGCAGCTTGCCCGGACGCACAAGTCCATAAAAAGACACTACAGAGGAATTCTCATGGTCATTGGCAAACCGCAAAGCGATCCCACCCTGGAATGGTTCTTGTCGCACTGCCACATTCATAAGTATCCCGCCAAGAGCACCCTGATCCATGCGGGTGAAAAAGCGGAGACCCTCTACTACATCGTCAAAGGCACTGTGGCCGTCTTGATCAAGGACGATGAGGGCAAAGAGATGATCCTCTCCTATCTGAACCAGGGCGATTTCCTGGGCGAGATGGGGATGTTCGAGGAGAACGAGAACCCCGAGCGCTCCGCTTGGGTTCGCGCGAAAGGCTCTTGCGAAGTGGCAGAGATCTCCTACAAGAAGTTCCGCCAGCTGATCCAGGTCAACCCGGACATTCTGATGCGTCTCTCTGGCCAGATGGCCAAGCGCCTGCAACACACCAGCCAGAAAGTGGGTAACCTCGCCTTCCTGGATGTAACCGGCCGGATCGCCCAGACCCTGCTCAACCTGGCCAAACAGCCGGATGCCATGACCCACCCGGATGGCATGCAGATCAAGATCACCCGTCAGGAGATCGGCCAGATCGTCGGCTGCTCTCGTGAAACCGTGGGCCGCATCCTGAAGATGCTGGAAGAGCAGGAGCTCATCTCTGCTCACGGCAAGACCATTGTGGTATTTGGCACTCGCTGATGACCCGTCCGCTGGCCTGACTGAGGCCTTTGTCTAGTCCTGAAATAGGTTTACACATTTTCAACTAGCATTTCTCTACTCAGAACCCCCTATGTACCGCATCGGGGGTTCTGTATTTCAA
>NZ_JBFODV010000006.1:0-10184 GCF_040908495.1 Aeromonas sp. R1-1
GAGGAATGAGGTCAGAAAGTGACTCAAACTGAGCAGCATTACTGGCGTGCAGGAAGTCGAGCGCTTGAGCGATACGCATAAAAAATCCGAAACCAGTCAACAGGTTTCGGATTTTCACACAACAGAAGGATCGGTCAATGGATCCTTAACTGATCGGCATTACGCCCTGAGGCGCTTTTTTCATATCAACCGGATGATCAAGCTTTGAACTTGCTGAACACCAGAGAGGCGTTGGTACCGCCAAAGCCGAAGCTGTTGGACATGACGGTGTTGAGTTCGACCGCTTCGTACTCACGCACGATGGGCAGACCTTCAGCCTTCTCGTCCAGAGTCTCGATGTTGATGCTGGGGGCGATAAAGCCGTGTTCCATCATCAGCAGGGAGTAGACAGCCTCGTGCACGCCCGCAGCGCCCAGCGCATGACCGGTCATCGCCTTGGTGGCAGAAATCTTGGGACCGTTGGCGCCAAACAGCGTCTGGATAGCTTCCAGCTCTTTGGTATCACCGACCGGAGTGGAGGTGCCGTGGGTGTTGATGTAGTCAACCTTGCCCACACCCTGCATCGCCATCTTCATGCAACGCACCGCGCCTTCACCGCTCGGTGCAACCATGTCGTAACCATCGGAGGTGGCACCATAACCGGTCAACTCGGCATAGATGTGAGCACCACGGGCCAGCGCATGTTCCAGCTCTTCGATCACCAGAATGCCGCCGCCACCGGAGATAACGAAACCATCGCGGTTCGCATCATAGGTACGGGACGCTTTTTCCGGCGTGTCGTTGTACTTGGTGGAGAGGGCGCCCATGGCGTCAAACTGGATGGTAGAGGACCAGTCCAGCTCTTCACCGCCACCGGCGAAGACCACATCCTGTTTGCCAAGCTGGATCAGCTCAAGCGCGTGACCGATGCAGTGAGCAGAGGTGGCGCAAGCTGAGCTGATTGAGTAGTTGACACCCTTGATCTGGAACGGGGTCGCGAGGCAAGCGGAAGTGGTGGAGGACATGGTGCGCGGCACCATGTAAGGGCCCACACGCTTGACCCCTTTCTCACGGGCGATGTCCACAGATTCCGAGGTGTTCTTGCCGGAGGCACCACCTGAACCGACCACCAGGCCGGTACGCTCGTTGGAGACCTGATCTTCCGCCAGACCGGCATCTTCAATGGCCTGCTGCATGGAGAGGTAGGCGTAGGCCGCAGCGTCACCCATGAAACGCATGACTTTACGGTCGATCAGTTCAGACGGTTCGAGTTTGATGTTACCCCAGACACGGCTGCGCAGGTTGTGCTGCTCGAACTGCTCGGAATAGGTGATGCCGGATTTACCTGCTTTCAGGGAGGCCAGCACTTCTTCCTTGTTGTTGCCGATACTGGAGATGACGCCGATACCGGTGATCACTGCTCTTCTCATTAATTCATCTCGTCTGGAAAAACTGGCGCCAAGTCTACCCGCTTTCGGCTGCCAAACTGGTCTGCTTTCACGTAGAATGCCCGCGATTTTGTGACGCGAGCCGAGGAAAACGTGAGTCAAACATCCTTACATCATGCCCGATTGGACTGGAATGAAGCGGGAACTCCTGTCTCCAGTGACTTCGGGGATGTGTACTTTTCCAATGATAACGGTCTAAGTGAAACCCGCTACGTCTTTTTGCAGCAAAACCGGCTACCTGCGCGATTTTCGCACCACGATAGTGACAGTTTCGTGATAGGTGAAACAGGTTTCGGCACAGGCCTTAACTTTCTGGCGACAATGCAAGCCTTCCTGGAACAGGCGCCTCAATCCGGCAACGGCTCCCGTCTGCACTTCATCAGTTTCGAGAAATACCCCCTGACCCAAGACGATCTGCGCAAGGCGCTGGCCGCCTGGCCTGAACTTGGCCACTTGAGTCAGGATCTTGTCGCCCAATGGCCGCTGCCGGTCTCCGGTTGCCACCGCCTACATTTTGCGGGTGGCCGCATTCGCCTCGATCTCTGGTTTGGCGACATCAAGGATATGCTGCCGCAGGTGCCTCACCGGGCAGAAGGGCTGGTGGATGCCTGGTATCTGGATGGTTTCTCCCCGGCCAAGAACCCGGAAATGTGGACACAGGAGCTGTTTGATGGTCTCGCTCGCCTCGCCCGTCCCGATAGCTCCATTGCCACCTTTACCTGTGCCGGTTTTGTCCGTCGCGGCCTGATTGCCGCCGGTTTTGCCATGAAGAAGGTGAAGGGCCACGGTAGCAAGCGGGAGATGCTGGTGGGGGATCGCTCCGACAAGCAGCCGCAGCAGACCATCGCTCCTTGTTATGCCCGTCCTGCCGGACGCGCTGGCGAGGTAGTGATCATCGGCGGCGGCATCGCCTCGGCCATGACGGCGCTCTCTCTGGTGGAGCGGGGTCGCAAGGTGACGTTGCTGTGTGCAGATGGCGAACCGGCCACCGGCGCCTCAGGCAATCGTCAGGGGGCGCTCTATCCCCTGCTCAACGGCGAGCACGATGCCCTGTCACGCTTCTATTCGCTCGCCTTTGGCTATGCCCGCCAACGGCTGCTGGCATTGGCCGAACGCCACCCTATCGCTTTCGAATTATGCGGAGTGACCCAGCTCGGTTATGACGACAAATCGGCAGCCAAGTTGGCGAAAATGAACCAGGGCTCCTTCCCGTCCGAGCTGATGCATCCCCTCTCTACAGCAGAGGTAGAGCAGGTGGTTGGCCTGCCCTGTGGCCACAGCGGCGTCAGTTACCCACAGGGGGGCTGGCTCTGTCCGGCCGATCTCACCCGAGCCGCCCTGAAAGAGGCGCAAGCCAGCGGCCTGCTGGAGGTGGTGTTCAACACCGAGGTGGTCGCTATTACTGAACTGGCCGATGGCTGGCAAGTAGAGAGCCAGGATGGCCGCCACTGGCAGGCCCCCAATCTGGTGGTCGCCGCCGGACACCAGTTGCCAGCACTGCTCCCCTTTGCCGATCTGCCGCTCTATCCGGTGCGCGGTCAGGTGAGCCATGTGCCGACCACGGCCAGCTTGCGTCAGCTCAAGACCGTGCTCTGCTACGATGGCTACCTCACGCCAATGCACAACGATCAACACTGCATCGGTGCCAGTTATGGCCGCAACCAGAGCAGCCTTGAGTTTCGTGCCGAGGAGCACATCCAGAATCAGGTGCGGTTGCAAGCCTGCCTGCCGGAGCAAACCTGGCCCGCCGAGGTGGATGTGAGTGGCAACAAGGCGCGCGTAGGGGTGCGTTGTGCCAGCCGGGATCACCTTCCGGTGGTGGGGCCAGTGGCTAGATTGCAAGGTCTGGCGGATCACTATGCGCAGCTGCAGCATGATCAGCACAACGCCCAGCCGCTTCCCCTTCACCCCGGCCTCTATGTGCTGGGGGCGCTCGGCTCGCGGGGCCTCTGCTCGGCGCCGCTCTGTGGTGAGCTGCTCGCCAGCGAGATCTGCGGCGAGCCCCTGCCGCTGGCCGCCGACCTGCTGGAAGTGCTCCACCCGGCCCGTTATTGGGTACGCAAGCTGCTCAAGGGCAAAGCGCTGGTCTGAACCGGACTCTGAAAGCAAATAGAATGGCCGCCCATCGGGCGGCCATTCTATTTATCAAATCGTGCGATGCTGGCTATTGCGTCTTGAGATAGCGCTCACTTGGGCCAGTGCACCCCGAGCTGTTCGCCGTAACCTGTCTGACGCTGGAATCCGTCGAACCGTCCCTTGA
Organism: Aeromonas sp. R1-1; assembly: GCF_040908495.1. Lineage (NCBI taxonomy): Bacteria > Pseudomonadati > Pseudomonadota > Gammaproteobacteria > Aeromonadales > Aeromonadaceae > Aeromonas > Aeromonas sp. R1-1. The sequence goes on from NZ_JBFODV010000006.1 coordinate 3,688, forward strand.
TTTTGTTCAGCTCGCCACTGCCCGCAGCCCATGCGGCATAGCGCAGCGCCTGGCAATCTGCATGTCCGGGTAGCCCAGCAATAGCGCCCCCCACCTGATTGGCCCCTTGCAGCACCATCTCCTTGAAGCGGGATTCGTAGTCAAACATGCTGGAGAGCAGCCGCCCCCAGCGCTGGCGGGCAGGACCGTTACTGTTCGCGCTCTGACGCCAGCGGGGCAGCAGCACGGTGGCGTTGGTGGTCACCGTCACCCGGTTGAGCTGGCAGCGCCCCGGCAACTGCTCGGTATCCAGCTGCCAGTCCACCTGATAACTCGCCTTGCCGAGTACGGGCTTGCCATTCACCTTGGGAGCACTCTGGGCAATCGCCCGGGCAAGCTGCTCCGGACTGGTTGCATTGACCTCATAAAAACGGACATTGATGCGGGACTCTGGCACCACTTGCGGCCGGCTCGGCTGAGCCTGACTCATCAGGGGCAACAGCAACAACCCGACCCCCACTACTCCATAAACCTTGCTGACCATGCCAGACTACCTTCCTTGATTGCACGGGCGGAGTACCAACCTTGGTGAACCCCACCGCCACACAGATGACGGGTATAGCCTATGTGTGACGACGAGGCGGCGCAATACAATGATGCGCCCAGAAATCAGAGCACGCTCACAGGTTGCGTGAGCAGAGTATGGCACAAGGCCAAAACTGTATTTTTATTGAGCATGACGGCTGATGCGCTGCCAGTCGAGGTGATAGTTTTTCACATTGATGTCATGACCATCTATCTGAATAAAATGATCATTTTTAAGACGGTTGGCAAAAAAGTCCTGATCTGCCCCCTCATTGAGCCACAACTCGCAAAGTCCCCGTTTTCCCTCTTTGGCATAGAATCTCGGGGTGACCAGCAGCGCGACCCCATCTACCCGGATGGCATGACGAGCTAGGCAGTTTGCTTCGGTGGTTTTGGATGCCAGCGCGGCAAAACGGGGTCTGTTCCCCTCGGCAACCACCAGAACGCCGTAAGAGTGAGGAGCCATGAGACGCCGCATGGCGACCGCCTGATGAGGACCGGTTTGATGAAAACCGTCATTGGTTACTGCAAACACGCAAGTAGGTGAAAATAACATCGCAAGCAGGAAAACAGAGCGTTTAATGCCTGAAAAATCACCAACCACCATATAAAAGCCTCAAAAGACAACCAAGGCTGGCAAGGGTAGGTAGCCAAACCCGCTGGGTAAAGTACCTTTACCTTTCTTTAATTCTGTTCATGGGGTTAAACGTTGATTTAGCTCACACAACATCCTGTTTCCAGTCGCCACTCTACCCCTATCGGAATAGACTCCCTCCACTCTCATCCAATCAGAAGGCAACATATGCTGGAACTCATCGTTGGTACCCTGGTCACCCTGGTGGTGGGCCGTGCCATTTTCAAAGGATACTCCGCGACCGGGGTGCTGCTGAGCGGCGGCTTGCTGCTGCTGGTCATCACCGCCATGATGGGCAAGCCGGTACTACCGAGCAAGGTGGTCAGCACCGGTTATATCGCAACCGATATCTTCGAATACGTCCGCTTCCTGCTCAATGACCGTGGCGGTGGACTGGGGATGCTGATCATGGTGCTGTGCGGCTTCGCCGGCTACATGAGCCATATCGGTGCCAACACCATTCTGGTCAAGCTGGCCAGCAAACCGCTCGGCATCATCAAGTCCCCTTATATCCTGCTGGTGGCTGCCTATCTGGTGGCCTGCGCCATGTCGCTGGCGGTCAGCTCCGCTACCGGCCTCGGCGTGTTGTTGATGGCCACCCTGTTCCCGCTGATGGTCAACATGGGGATCTCCCGTGGCGCGGCGGCGGCCGTGTGCGCCTCGCCAGCCGCCATCATTCTGGCACCAACCTCAGGGGACGTGGTGATGGCCGCTCAGGCCGCCAACATGCCGCTGCTGGACTTTGCCTTCAAGCTGACCCTACCCATCTCGCTGGTGGCGATCGCCTGTATGGCGGTGACCCACTTCTTCTGGCAGCGCTACCTTGACCAGAAATCCGGGGAACACAACGAGCCGGTCGCCCCGGGTGACCTGGTGACGACTGCGCCTGCCTTTTACGCCATCCTGCCCTTTACCCCCATCATCGGGGTGCTGGTGTTTGACGGCAAATGGGGTCCGCAACTGGATATCGTCACCATCATCGTCATGTGCATGGTGCTGGCCAGCCTGCTGGAACTCGTGCGGATCCGCAATGGCAAGGAGCTGCTGGACGGTCTGCAGGTCTGCTGGCGCAACATGGCTGACGCCTTTGCCGGTGTGGTCATGCTGCTGGTCGGTGCCGGTGTCTTCGCCCAGGGTCTGATGACCATCGGCTTTATCGACACCCTGCTGGCTCACGCGCAGGATCTCGGTTCGGGTGGTCTGATCATGATGCTGTCACTGGTGGTGATCACCACCCTGGCCGCCTTCACCACCGGCTCGGGCAATGCTCCCTTCTACGCCTTCGTGGAGTTGATCCCCAACCTGGCCAGCAACCTTGGCATCAACCCGGCCTATCTGGTGATCCCAATGCTGCAAGCCTCCAACCTGGGTCGCACCATTTCTCCAGTCTCCGGGGTGGTGGTCGCCTGTGCGGGGATGGGCAAGCTCTCGCCGTTCGAGGTGGTCAAGCGCACCAGTATGCCGGTCGCCGTCGGCCTGCTGGTGGTGATCGTCGCCACCCAGATCATGGTACCCGCCTGATCGCTGACCAGCCCGGCACCCTGCCGGGCTGGTATCCTACCCCCCCTTTGCAGTAGACTCGGTGCTCATTTTCCCCCTAAGGAGGACCGAGATGAGTATTACGGTTCAACTTGCCCATTTCAGTGATTGCCACTCCCACTTCGATGGCGCGCCCATGAGCTTCTCCCCTGTCGGTGAAGGCCAGTGGCGCACCCAGTGCGGCGGTTATGCCCGGATCCTGACCCGACTGACCCAACTGCGTGCCAAAGCCGCAGCAGCCGGCCAGCGTTTTCTATTTCTGCACGGTGGCGACTCCTTTCAGGGTTCGCTCTATTTCAACCGCTTCAAAGGGCGCGCCAACGCCGACCTGCTCGCCATGCTGGCCCCCGATGCCATGGTACTTGGCAACCACGAGTTCGATCTGGGCAACGGCCCGCTGGTGGAGTTCTTGCGCCAGCTCGATTTTCCGGTGCTGGCCGCCAATCTGGACAACAGTCAGGAGCCAGCCGACACGCCGCTAGGGCTGTGGGATATTCCCCACCTCTACGACGCCCATCAGCCCTGGCATCGCCGGGTGATCGACGGGGTTCCCTTTGCACTGCTCGGCATCACCCTCGCCCAGATGGCTGCCATCGCCAACCCGGATTCCCACACCCGTTTCCACGCGGTCGCCGACACCCTCACCAGGGTGTTGCAGGAGATCAAGCGCGAAGGGATCCAGCATATCGTGCTGCTGAGCCACCTCGGGCTGGATCAGGACAAGCTGCTGGCCGAACGCTTCCCCGAGCTCAGTCTCATCATCGGCGGCCACACCCACAGCCTGCTCGGCGATCTCGCGCCGCTGGGTCTGCCAAGCGAAGGCAGTTATCCGCTGATGAACAACGGGGTGGCTATTTTGCATGCTGGCCACAGCGCCCTCTGCCTCGGTGTCTGCGAGCTCACCTTCGATGAGGCGGGCCGCGTCGTGCAGAGTCAGGGTCAGCTGGAGTGGCTCCCCTGGCAGCCCTGGCCGTACGCCTCCACGCCACCTGTCGGGCTCACCTTCTGTGAGCCGGCCCCACAGCTTGAACAACATCTGGCCAAACGCTACCGGCCGGAGATTGAAACCATGAGCCAGCGCATCGTCACCCGACTGGCGGCGCCACTTCCCCATCAGCGGCTGCCGGATGCCACCCTGCCCCACGGCAGCCAACTCGCCCCGCTGGTGGCCCGCGCCATGCTGACCGCTGCCCGTGAACAGGTAGGCGAGGTGGACTTTGCCCTGCACAATGCTGGCGGCGTGCGCTGCTCGCTGGAGCCGGGCCCCCTGAGCGAAGCGGATATCGCCGGTCGCCTGCTGCCCTTCGCGATTCCCCTCACCCTCTATCGGGTGCACGGTCACGAGTTGGCGGAGGCGCTGGAGAATGCCATCGACAACGCCACCAACAACGGCGTGGTCGGCAATGGCAACGGCAGCTTCCCCTACACCGCAGGGGTGCGATTCACCTATCAGGCCGATCGGCCCAAGGGTCAGCGCATCACCCGACTGGAGTGGGAAGCCACCCCCGGCCAGTGGCGAGCGGTCAATGCCGAACAGGTCTATCGCGGAGTGTCGAGCGCCTATACCGCCTCCGGCAAGGAGGGCTACACCGCACTGGCGCGGACCCTGACCCAGCACAATCAGGAGCTCGGCATCACCCTGGCCGACGCCTTTATCCGCTGGGCCCGTCACCTGCCGACACTGGAAGCGCAGCCGCCCCTGCTTGAGTACATCCATTGATGCAGAGGGGGAATGGCTTTGCCACATCCCCCTGACGGCCAATATTGCCGCAGCCAGCGCCCGGTTCCCTGCAAGAACCGGGCTTTTTCGAGAATATTTGCCTCACACAGGCCTGCCCCATTGCATCGCACTCACTAGCTCGGCAAGATAGGCCCGCTTTCAAGACCAGCTGCAGGAACAGGCGACTTCATGAATCACTCCATCCGTTTCACTCCCCCTCGCGTCAACCCGGGTATCAAGCCAGCCATTGTGCTGCTGACCGCCTTGCTGGCGCTGCTCTTCTGTCTGCGCAACCCGCTCTTCCACGCCATGGCACCGGGCTTTGATGCCTCGCTGTTCGCGGTGATGGGCAAGATGTGGAGCGAAGGGGGCGTGCTCTATCGCGACATGATCGACATCAAGGGACCGATGATCTTCGCCCTCGACGCGCTGGGCTATGGAATGGGGGGTTTTGTCGGGATCTGGGCGCTGGAGTGGGTGCTCTGCTGGCTCGGGCTGCTGGCCAGCTGGCAAGCCTTTGCCCAGCTCGGACTCTCGTTCAAGGCTCGCCTTGGCGCCATGCTGGCGGTGCTGGCTCTCTACGGCACCCGTTACTACTACGGCAACATGACCGAGGACTGGACTTTCCACCTCGCCCTCATCGCCCAGTGGGCCTTCATCACTCTGTTGCTGGACAAAGGCTTTCGCTGGTGGCCGGCGCTGGTGGCGGCCCTCACCTTTGCCATCGTCGCTTGGATGCGCACCAACAACGGCGCCTTCTGGGGGGCATGGTATCTGGTGCTGTTCTGCCACTGGTGCCTGCACGAGAAGTGGCGTGACGCCATCCTGCTGCTCGTCTCCAGCCTGCTCGGTCTGGCGCTGATTGGCGGCCCCCTCTACGGCTACTTCCAGCAGCACGACCTGCTGGCGGCCTTCAAATACTACGCCTTCGACATCTTCTTCGAGGGGAGCTACGGCAACGGCTTCTCACCCATGGTGGGGGCCGTCGGCTTGCTGCGCACCGGTCTGGTGATGCTGCTGCCCCCCTTCATCCTGCTGATGCTGAGCCGCCGTCAGGAGTGGTATCTGCCGGTGCTGCTGGTCACCCTCTTTGGCGTGCTGTTTACCCTGATCGCCAACTCGGTCTCCGGCCATGTGTTCGATCACTACGATGTGCTCTATCTACAGCTGGCTCTGCTGCCGCTGGCGGTACTGCTGGATCGCAGCGAGCAGAAGGCCGATGCCCTCGGCCTGCTCTGCATCTCGCTGGTGGTGCTGACCGCCAGCTGGCTGCTGGCCCAGCAGCTGGTCTTCGGCTGGAGCACCAAGGAGTGGTCCCTCGAGCGGGTTAACGAGGTGCTCGGCACCAGTCTGCTGTGGGCCCTGCCGGTACTCATTCTGGTGCCCCTGTGGCGCGCCTGGGATGTGCGTAGCGCCACCCCCTGGCTCGCCACCCTGGCCATGTTGCTGCTGATGATCAACAACGCTTGGGAAGGAACGATCAAGGGGCGCCCCTTCAACCCGGCGGCGCAGGTGCGGGTCGATCGCATCAAGGCCGAAGCCAGCCCGAGCGACAAGATCTGGGTCGATGGTATCCAGCCGCAATATTATCTCTGGACCGATCGTCAGCCGGCCTCTGCCTATCTCTTCTTTGCCAACGTCAACCCGCCCTATGACGTGCGGGCTCGTGTGCTGGCGGACATCCAGCGCCAGAACCCCAAATTCATCATCGCCAAGCCGGATCGGGTCAGCGAGGAGCTGAAAAAGCCGAGCTCGCCCTCCCATCTCGCTTTCTATCAATACCTGACCAACCACTACGAAGAGGTGGACCCGGGTCTCTATCGCCGACGCTGATCGTCAATACGCCCCGCAGGGCGGCCATTGTTGCAATGGCCGCCTTTTTTATTGGCTCTGTTTGCATGAGGCGCTGGGGCACCCCATGCAACACGTAATTGGGACATAGCCTTTATTTAAGGCTCTGTCCCAATTACGTGTTGAAAGGCTAATCTTGAAGTAGGCCATCACCTTGAGGTCTACCATCATGGATACCCCAGCCTTTCA
>NZ_JBFODV010000060.1:0-7353 GCF_040908495.1 Aeromonas sp. R1-1
GTTTGCAGGGTGGCCTGCAGGGTACGAGCCTCGGCGTCGCTTAGCTTGAAGACGATGCGATCGAGCCGACCCGCTTTGCCCAGCAGCGGCTGGGCGAGGCCGATATCGGTTATCAGCAGTCGCTCCATGGGCACGGCGCCTGGTTCAAACGTGCCCGCCAGCGTCAAGGTCAGGGTTCGGGCGCTGGCGCCATCGCTGCCGCCCAATACAAAACGGCGGCTCTGGCCCGCTTGCCAGCCAAGGCGCTCCGCTTCGGGGGCCGCCAGCCAGATGCTGTCGGTCCGATTTAGGGAGAAGGCGGGCTCGCTCGTGGGTTGGGCGCCAAACAGCTGGCGCAGCGGGCCGGGGTTGAAGAGATCCATTCCCAGTAGTTGAAAGCTGCGCCCCTTTTCATCCTTGAGCCAGCCATGGAGCTGGGGCATGGCATCGAGGGCGGGCTGGCTGGTCACCAGCTGCACGTAAAGCTGCTCATCCAGCCCGCCAGCGGGGGCCAGCCGGTAGTTGGCTTCCCCTGCCAGCTGGCTGCGGGCGGCGACGAAGTTGGTGTGGGCACTGTGATTGAGCAGCTCGATGGCCACCACCAGCGACACCCCCAACACCAGTCCGGCCAGACTCATCAACAGCAACCAGGGGTGGCTGCGATAGAGGCGCAGCAGCGCTTTGAGTGGCAGCATCAGCGTGCCCCCGACAGACGCAGTCGCTGTTTAGTCATGACGGGGTCCCTTGAGCTCGATAAGTTGACCCCCTTCGAGGCGCAGCACTCTGTCGGCCAGCGCAGCATAGGCGGGGTTGTGGCTCACCAGCAGCAAGCCTGCGCCGGTGTCCCGCACCGCCGCCACCATCAGCGCCATCACCTGTTCGGCATTGTGCTCATCGAGGCTGCCGGTGGGCTCGTCGGCGAGCAGCCAACTGGGCTGATGAATAAGGGCGCGGGCCAGCGCCACCCGCTGTCGCTGGCCGCCGGAGAGCTGCTCCGGCCAGGCATGGCGCTTGTGGCTCATATCGAGCCGGTGCAGCAACTGGTCAATCTTTGTCTCATCCGGTGGCATACCGTTGATGGCGAGCGGCAGGGTCAGATTCTCGGCCACGTTCAGGGTCGGCAGCAGGTTGAAATCCTGATAGACGATACCGAAATGGCGGCCCCGCAGGCGCGCCCGCTCGTCGGGTGAGCGGTTGTCGATCCGGGTCTCCCCCAGCCAGACCTCTCCTTCATCCGGCGCAATCAGCCCGGCGATCAGATTGAGCAGGGTCGATTTGCCGCAGCCGCTTTGACCCAGCAGCAGGGTGATCTCGCCAGCGGGGAGGGCGAGATCGAGATGGTGGAACAGCGGCAGTCGCTCACTGCCGTTATCGAAGCTCTTGCAGAGGTTGCGCAGGGTCAGCATGGGATAACCGTTTGATGGTCAATGGCTTTCATCATGCTTGGTACGCTAGCACGGCCAGCATTGATCAACACCCTTTACGGTTGATCAAGAGTGCCAGTTAGTGATCAAGGCGGCAAAAGAGCAGTGGATCCTCGCTGGATCCCGCTTGCCCGAGGTGGTTAGAATAGGGGCTTCCATGGGTCACAGGATGAGCAAGGATGTTACACAAGCAAGTCAGTTTTATCATCGATAGCAAGGGCAACAAGCAGGCTGCCGTCGTCCCCATCGAGATCTACAACGAGCTGATGACCCTGCAAAAGGCACTCTCCGACAACCGGCCGGGGGAGCGCGAGCTCTACCACTTCAACGGCAAGGGGGCCGAGGCCCACGGTTATCCGGTGGGCAAGCGGCAAAATCCGGGCTTTATGGTGCTGGCCGGTTCCACCGCCAATGGCGAGGATGCCGCCTCTTTGCGTGAAGCGGTGATCGAGCTGCGTCACGAACTGCTGGAGAAGGGGGTCATAGTGCCCCGTAGTCAGGGCGGCTTTGTCTTTACCGCCGATCAGCTGTTCAACAGTCCGAGTCTGGCCGCCAGTCTGGTGGCGGGCAATAACCGCAGCGGTCTGGATGCCTGGCAAAACAGCGCAGGCTATACCCTCAAGCAGTCGGGTTTCGGCAAGAAATAATCCCGCGTTTCGACAGCAAACCAATTAAGCGTTAATTGACCTGGATGAATTTTTCTTTTCATCCAGGTGCTAGCATCATTGCCAGATGGTTCTAAAAGGAAGAGACCATGTCTGCGCTCACCCCAGTTATTTTGCTGCTGTCCCTGTTTATCCCTCCCGCCCATGCCAGTAGTGGCCCTGTTCTGTTGACATCCTCCTCAATCGGACTTTTTTGTGTCGGATTGTTTGTCTTGGCCTACGCCCTGGTGATGGCTGAAGAGTATCTGCAACTGCGCAAGTCCAAACCCGTGCTGGTGGCCGCCGGGGTGATCTGGATCCTGATCGGTATCGCCTATGCACAGCAGGGGATGAGCCCTGTCGCCGAGCAGGCATTTCGCCATACCCTGCTGGAATATGCCGAGCTGATGCTGTTCCTGCTGGTGGCGATGACCTATATCAACGCCATGGAGGACCGGCGGCTGTTCGATGCTCTGCGCGCCTGGCTGGTGCGATCCGGTTTTCACCTGCGCACCCTGTTCTGGTTGACCGGCGGGCTTGCTTTTTGTATTTCGCCGGTGGCAGATAACCTGACCACAGCGCTCTTGATGTGCGCCGTCGTGTTGAAAGTGGCCAACGGTGATCGGCGTTTTGTCAATCTTGCCTGCATCAACATAGTGATCGCCGCCAACGCCGGAGGGGCGTTCAGTCCCTTTGGCGATATCACCACCCTGATGGTGTGGCAGGCGGATAAGGTGCAATTTGGCCAGTTCTTCACCCTGCTTATTCCCTCTCTGCTCAATTTTCTGGTGCCCGCCATCCTGATGAGCCTGATGGTGCCGCGTCATGTGCCGGAGGCTGATAACGAGGTGGTCGATCTCAAGCGGGGGGCCCGCCGCATCGTCGCGCTGTTCTTGCTGACCATCATCACGGCGGTGCTATGCCACAGTTTCCTCCATCTGCCACCCGTACTGGGCATGATGCTGGGGCTCGGTTATCTGCAGTTTTTCGGCTTCTATTTGCGCAAGTCGCTGCCGCGATCCCTTGCCCGCAAGCGTGCGCTCTATGAACGCAATGGAGATGAGGTGCGGTTGCGCAGTCTGGGTTCTGTGGTGCCATTTGATGTATTCAACAAGGTGGCCAAGGCGGAGTGGGATACCCTGCTCTTCTTCTACGGGGTGGTGATGTGTGTCGGTGGGCTGGGCTTTATGGGGTATCTGGAGCTGGTCTCACACTGGTTGTATGCCGGTGGGGATCCCACCATGGCCAACATCTTCATCGGGGGCTTGTCGGCCATCGTGGATAACATTCCGGTGATGTTTGCCGTGCTGTCGATGAACCCGGACATGGCGCTGGGGCAGTGGCTGCTGGTGACCCTGACCGCCGGAGTGGGCGGCAGCCTGCTCTCCATCGGCTCTGCGGCCGGGGTGGCCCTGATGGGACAGGCCCACGGCATGTATACCTTTTTTGGCCACCTGAAGTGGCTGCCTGCCATCTTGCTCGGTTATCTGGTGAGCATAGGGGCGCACCTCTGGCTCAACAGTGCCCAGTTCTGAACGTCTGGGCGCCAGTACGAGCCAATACGAAAAGAGGCTTCCGTTGACGGAAGCCTCTTTCGTTTTCCTGACAGGGGGAGGGGGATCAATCGCCTCGCTTGCCGGTCAGCAGCCAGTAACTCAGGGTGGAGCCCACCCCGCAGCAGGCGATGGCAATGGCCATCGGCAGTGGCGAGTGGGGCGGATTGAGGTTGACCAGAATGCCGACCAGGGCACCGATGCCAAAGCGCAGGGTGCCCGCCAGTGCCGAGGCGGTGCCCGCAGATTGCGGGAAGTGGCCCATCAGGCCGGTCATGGCGTTGGCGCCCACCAGACTGATATGGCCGACAAACAGTACCACCGGAATGACGATGCCCCACAGGCCGCCGGTCTGGCTCCAGGCGTTGTAGACCAGCAGGGCGCCCGCGCAGGGTAGCACCAGCAGACCGTATTGCAGCATCCGCTCGGCCCCCACCCCTTTCACCAGTCGGCTGTTGACGAAGGTGACCACCATCATCAGCAGGATATTGAGGCCAAACAGCCAGCCGTAGTGCTCGGTCGGCACCTTGAAATACTCGATATAGACGTAAGGGGAGCCGCTTAAGAAAGCGAACATGCCGGAGCTGGAGAGGGAGCCGCACAGCACATAACCCATGGCGCCGCGATGGGAGAGCACCCCCCAGTAGTTCTTGAGGATCTGGCCCAGATTAAGGGGTTGGCGATGTTCAGGTTTCAGGGTCTCCTCAATTTTCCACTGCATCACCAGACAGATCAGCAGGCTGATCCCCACCAGCAGCCAGAAGATCACCCGCCAGTCGGCGTGGGCACTGATATAGCCGCCCACCACAGGCGCTATTAGCGGCGCGAGCGTCATCACCAGAATGACGAACGACATGGCGCGCGAAAATGCATCCTTCTCGAACAGATCGCGCAGCAGGGCATTGACCACCACAGAACCCGCCGCGCCGCCTGCCGCCTGCAACATCCGATAGGCCAGCAATTCAGGCAGGGAGTCCGCCATGGCACAGCCCACCGAGGCGATGGCAAACATCACCAGCCCCGCCAGGATCACCGGCTTGCGGCCATAGCTGTCGGCCAGCGGGCCGTAAAAGAGCTGGCCGATGGCAAAGCCGCCCAAAAAGGCGCTGATGGTGAGCTGGGCGCCGTCGATGCTGGTGGCCAGATCCCGGGCGATGGCCGGAATGGCGGGCAGATACATATCCACCGCCAGCGGGGTCAGACCCGCCAGAGCGCCGAGCAGGATAAACAGGAAACGGGGGGAGAGGGCGGCAGCCTGAGCTGTTGGCGATTGGGGCATAGGGTATCCGCTGGTGAACCTTGGTTGAAAAAGGGAGAAGGGCGAGTCTATCAGGTTTGCCCCCGCTCGGCATGACGTTCCTGCCCCCTCAAAAGGGGGAGGTGCCCGGCGGCTCAGCCACCTTGGGGTGCACGCTTGCGGTCACGCGGGCGCGCTGCGCGGATCACTCCCCCCAGCCAGAGCAGCCAGGCCAGCAATGAGATGGCGTACCCGAGCCGCTCCGGCCAGCGGGCGGTGAGGGTAAAGGTGAGGCTGTGTTGTCCGGCGGGCACCCAGACCTGCACCAGCCCGTTGCGGGTGCTGCTGACGCTAAGGGGCAGATGCTGGTCGAGCCTTGCTTGCCAGCCTGGGTAATCAAACTGGTGCAGGACCAGCTTGGCGGGTGCCGGGGCATCCACCGTCAATTCGATATGACGCGGCTGCCAGCGCTGGATCTGCCAGTTCACCCCCTGATGGTCGCTGGTGATGGCGGGCTGGAATTCCTCTTTCCAGGCCAGCAGGGTGGGGGCAAACATGCCGCGTGGCACCTGCTTTGGCCGGTATTCGCGGGCGCTGCGCTTGCTATCGAACTCCCCGTCGAGCTGACTCTTTACGGGAGCCTGGGTGAGCGGCGCCTCGCGTACATAGAGTCCCTGCGAGAGCAGGGTGAGGGCAAGCAGTAGCCACCAGACCCACTGCCACGGGCGATAGGTGGGGGTACCCAGCGCCACCACGGCGACGGTAGCGATGACCAGCAGCAGATTGAGGCGCCAGGGAAATTGCACCAGTTGCAACGGAGTGAGCAGGCGCCACAGGGGCTCGCTTGGAGGCAGCATCATCAGAAAGCTCAGGGTGCCAATGACCCCCCAGAGCAGCAACTCGGGATGGCGCGGCTCGCGGGCGGCAGCCCAAGCTACCAGTAGCAGAGCCAGGGTGAGCAGCGTCAGCCAGGCGAGATGGCCGCGAAAGCGCCAGTCATCACGGCCTTGGGGCAAACGATCGAGAAAGTTGCGCTGAAACTCGAACATGCCGGTGCGCATCTGCTCCATGGAGATCCCCCCCTGATCCAGTAGAGCGGGCAGCAGCAACAGGCTGGCCATCGCCAACCCCCAGAGCTGGCCCAGCAGGGTGCCGATAAGCGGGGAGGCGGTGACAGGGGCACTGACAAGCGTTGTGCTCCCCTTGTAGCGCCAGACCAGCAGCAGGCTGCGCAGGGTGAGCAAGCCCAGAATGAGCAGGGTGCTTGGTAGATGGGAAAGCGTCAGCATGGAGACGGCCAGTGCGAGCAGCAGTAGCGCAGAGGGGGCGCCGCGGCAGAGGCGATCCTGCGCCAGCAGTGCCAGCGGTGCCCAGACGAAGGCCCAGCTCTCCGCCAGGGCAAAGCGGGCGTAGATATCGATGGCCAGATGATAGGGCAGCGCCATATAGAGCAGACTGGCCGCCAGCGCCCGTCCGTGGCCGGCAAAGGGGCGCAACCAGAGATAGGCAAACAGGCCGGAGAGCCAGAGTGCCACGCTGCTGCTCCAGAGCAGCGGCGTCATCGCTTCGTGGGCCAGTGGGGTGGGGCCGGCGAAAAGTGCGCTCACATAGTAGGGCAAGGGGGGATAGAAGAAAAAGACCGGGCTGCCAAAGGCGCCGTTCATCTCCATCAACCAGCGCGGATAGAGCTCACCTTGCCACAGTTGCACGGCAAAGAAGTGACCGGAGAGCAGGTGGTGAAACAGATCATGGCCCTGACTGCCGCCACGCAGCCAGAATGGCAGCAACAGGAGGGCACAGGCCACGCTCAGCACCGACAAAACCCACAGCCACTCTCTGGTTACACGCATAAGGAGACTCGTCTGTTATGGATGCGCAGTGAGTGTACCCGAGTTGTTCCCCTCTTTTTTAGTTGTCTTGGTGGTTTTTTGTGTTCTTTCTGTGTTTCTTGTCACTTTCCCCATGGGGTGTCTGCAGTGAGGGAATGGCGAGCCAGAGGCCGGGCTCGGCGGCAAAGCGCGGGGCAAACCAGTGCTGGCGCACCGCAGTGGGCATTTCGCTCGCGGCGATGGGGCGGCGACTGAGGCGGCAGGCTCCCTGAGAGAATGCCAGCGCCGCATCCCCCTTGTACCAGCCATCGGTGACGGCCAAGGCTGTGGTCTCCCGCAGCAGCCGCACTCCCCACTGGGTCACCAATGCCGGACACGCTTTTTCTGCGAGCCTTGCTGCCTGCACCATGGCGGGTGGACGGGGCAGGGTAAAGGTTACGCCGAGCAGCAGCAATCCGGCCACCGCGACCACCCCCTCGCCACGGCGCGGCAGCCAGCCTGCCAGCAGCACGATACCGAGCAGGGTGACGGGGGCCAGATGGCGGGGATTGTCGGGATTCTGGCCAAACAGGGTCCAGAGCAGCAGGGCGAGCCAGTAGAGAGTCCAGAGTGGGGGGAGGGCGGCAGGGCGGTTTTTTGATCTTTGCCAAAGCGGCAGCACCAGCAAGGCCCCCATCAACATAGGCC
>NZ_JBFODV010000061.1:0-5056 GCF_040908495.1 Aeromonas sp. R1-1
GTGATACAGCCGATGGCGGTATGGCCCAGCTCAATCAGATGGCGAGTTGCGAGATAACCGCCGTGGAAGGAGTTGTCGGCGATAAGGTCTACATCCTCGCTAACCAGACCCCAATCCATCACCACCACCGGCAGGGTCTTGAGCCAGTCGAGCTGGTTGAAGACCTCTTGCTGTCCTTCGCTACACATGATCAGCAGGCCATCGACCCGCTTGCGCAACATCATCTTGAGGTAGGAGAGGGCGGTTTCGGCCTGTCCTTCGGTGTTACCCAGCATCAGGTTGTAACCCTGCTCGAAGCAGTAGCGCTCCACCCCGCGCACCACTTCGGCAAAGAAGGGGTTGCTGGAGGTAGTGACCAGCATGCCGATACTGTTGGTCTCCTTCACCTTGAGGCTGCGGGCCACCAGACTCGGGGCATAGTTGAGCTCGCGCATGGCCGCAAAGACCCGTTCGCGGGTCTCCTCGGCCACGAAACGGGTCTCGTTGATGACATGGGAGACGGTGGTGGTGGAGACCCCCGCCAGCGCCGCCACCTCCTTGATATTGGCCATCAGTGCCCCTGCGCAGTCTGCTCAAGCAGGAAGGTGACGACCTCCTGCTTGCTCGGGATGGAGCTCTGGGCACCGAACCGGGTGACGGAGAGTGCCGCCGCCCCGTGGGCAAAGCGCACCGCGCTGTGGAAATCGGCACCGGCCAGTTCCGCCGCCAGCAGGGCGCCGTTGAAGGTATCGCCCGCGGCTGTGGTATCCACCGCCTTGACCCGAAAGCCCGGGATGAGTTGTTGCTGCTGTGCGTTGCTGCAATAGACCCCCTGCGACCCCAGGGTGATCATTACGTCCGCAATCCCCATCTGGTGGAAGCGGGCGGCCGCCTCGCGGGCACTCGCTTCGTCGGTGACTTTGACGCCGGTCAACAGCTCGGCCTCGGTCTGGTTGGGGGTGATAAGATCCACCAGCGCCAGCAGTTCGCTTGAGAGCGGGCGGGCGGGGGCGGGGTTGAGCACCACCCGGGTGCCGTGGGCGCGAGCCAACCGTGCCGCTTCATGGACGCTCTCGAGCGGCACTTCCAGTTGCAACAGCAGGGTGTGGGCGTCGGCGATCATCGCTTCGTGGTTTTTCACCACGGCAGGGGTGATGGCACCGTTCGCCTCGGCGGAGATGCCGATGCTGTTCTCCCCCTCATCGCTCACATAAATGATGGCGATGCCGGTCGGGAGCTTGGGATCGAGTTCGACGGCGCTCACGTCGATGCCATCTTTGGCAAAGCCGCTCTTCATCTGGTGGCCGATGGCGTCATCACCGATGCGGGCGATAAAGGAGACGGGGGCGCCAAGGCGGGCGGCAGCAACCGCCTGATTGGCCCCCTTGCCACCCGGGACAACCTGATAGCTGTGGCCGGTCAGGGTTTCACCCGGGCGAGGAAAGTGGGGAACGCGCAGCACATGGTCTGCATTGACACTGCCCAGAACGACGAGACGATTCATGTTGACTACTCCTGATGCATCTTGGCTTGAACACTGTGATGGAGTGAGCTCAAGCCGGGAGGCACCTGAACGAGAGAGAAAAGGGGAGGCGAACCTCCCCTCGAGAACTTACTTGCTGACCACTTGCAGCGGTACCGGAATGGATTTCTCGACCGGTTGACCTTTCAGCACCTTGTCGGCAGTCTCGACGCCGATGGCACCGATCAGGGCAGGCTGCTGGGCCACTGTGGCGGCCAGTTTACCCTTGGCAACGGCGGCTTTGCCATCGTCAGTGCCGTCGAAGCCGACGATCATTACCTCTTTGCCGGCAGCCTGCACGGCGCGGATAGCACCCAGCGCCATCTCGTCGTTCTGGGCGAACACAGCCTGTACGGTCGGATGGGCGGCCAGCAGGTTTTCCATGACGTTCAGACCCTTGGTGCGGTCAAAGTCGGCAGGCTGGGAAGCCAGCACCTGCAGCTTGTTGGCCGCCACGGCCAGGGCAAAACCTTCGCCACGGTCGCGGGCGGCGGAGGTACCGGCAATCCCTTCCAGCTGGATCACCTTGGCACCGGTACCCAGTTTCTCGGTGATAAAGTCACCGGCCAGCTTGCCGCCTGCCACGTTGTCGGAGGCAATGTGGGCCTTGACCTCACCCTGCGCAGCGCCGCGGTCTAGGGTCAGTACCGGAATGCTGGCGCGGTTGGCCAGACGAATGGCGTTGCCCACCGCTTCGGAGTCGGTGGGGTTGATCAGGATGGCGCCGACCTTGCGCACGGTGAGATCTTCCATGTTGGAGAGCTCTTTGGCCGGGTCATTCTGGGAGTCCAGTACCACCAGCTCGTAGCCAAGCTCCTTGGCTTTGGCTTCGGCACCCTCTTTCATGGTGACGAAGAAGGGGTTATTGAGGGTGGAAACCACCATGGCCAGGGTTTGATCGGCGGCATGGGCGGTGCCCAGCACGGACATGATGGCGGCAGCGAGCAGGGTATTGAGCTTTTTCATCATTTCATTCCTTGTGTGTGGCTTGTCTTATCAACGATTGCTTTTGTTATCGATCATCACGGCAAGCAAGATCACGCTGGCCTTGGCGATCATCTGGTAATAGGAGGATACGTCGAGCAGATTGAGGGCGTTATTCAGGAAGCCGATGATCAAGGCACCGATCAGGGTCCCCATGATGCGACCCTTGCCGCCCATCAGGCTGGTACCACCCAGCACCACCGCGGCGATGGCATCAAGCTCGTAACCCATGCCCGCCGTCGGCTGGGCAGAGGAGAGGCGAGAGGTAACGATAAGCCCTGCCAGTGCCGAGAGCGCGCCGCACAGACCATACACCGCCAGCTTCACCCGATCCACATTGATACCGGAGAGGCGGGTAGCCGATTCGTTGCCGCCCAGCGCGTAGATATAGCGACCGAGGCGGGTATGGTTGAGCATGAACCAGGCGAGCAGGAAGACGATGGCCATCAGCCAGATGGGCACCGGCAGACCGAACAGGTAACCGGTACCGAGCCAGGCGAAGTGATCTGCGCCGTCACTGAAACCGGTGGAGATGGGGCGCCCCTCGGTATAGACCATGGTGATGCCGCGCAGGGCGGTCATGGTGACCAGGGTGGCGATAAATGCCTGCACCTTGCCCTTGGCAATGATGAGGCCGCTGACGCCGCCCAGCAGGGCACCGGCACCCAGAGTGAGGGGCACCACCAGCCAGATCGGCAGCTCCATGGCGACCATGGTGGCGGCCAGCGCGCCGCACAGGGCCAGTACCGAGCCGACCGACAGATCGATACCGGCGGTAAGGATAACCAGCGTCATACCGACCGCCATGATGGCGTTGACCGAGGTCTGGCGCAGGATGTTGAGCAGGTTGTCGGCGGTGAAGAAGTTGGGGCTCAGAAAGGAGACCACACCAATCAGGACCAGCAGCGCGACCAGGGATTTGTTCTCGATCCACCACGCCTTGCTCATAACGCCACGGCGGGAAAGGGTTTGGGTTGTCATTGGGATGCCTCTTGCTCTGCTTGCCACTGTTTACCGACTGCCGCCGCCATCAGCTTCTCCTGATTGGCATCGCGGGTGTTGAACTCTGCGCTGATGCGCCCTTCGTGCATCACCATGATGCGATCACTCATGCCGAGCACTTCCGGCATCTCTGAGGAGACCAGAATGATGCTCATCCCCTCCTTCTTGAACTGGTTGATCAGCTGATAAATTTCTTTTTTCGCCCCCACGTCGACGCCGCGGGTCGGCTCGTCGAGGATCAGTACCTTGGGCCGGGTCAGCAGTCCCTTGGCGATGGCCACCTTCTGCTGGTTGCCGCCGGAGAGCAGTTTGATCAGCTGATCCTGACTCGGGGTCTTGATGTTGAACAGGCGCACATAGTCGCTCACCGCCTGCCGTTCGGCCTTGCCGTCAATCTTGCCGTTGCTGATGAACTCGTCGAGGGCGCACAGACTCATGTTCTCCCGCACCGAGAGTTCCAGCACCAGCCCATCCCCCTTGCGATCTTCGGAGATATAGGCGATGCCTGCGGCCAGACCATCTGCCGGGCTTTTGGGCACCAGAGTATGACCGTCAACTTGCACTTCACCGGCGCTGATGGGGCTGGCGCCGTAGATAAGCTTCATCAGCTCGGTGCGGCCGGAGCCCATCAGGCCGCTAAAGCCCAGAATTTCCCCCTGACGCAGGGAGAAACTCACCCCGCGCACGCCGGGACCGGCCAGATCTTTCACCTGCAGGCTGACGGGGCCGAGCTCGCGCTCAAGACGCGGATACTGCTCTTCCAGCCGGCGACCCACCATCATCTCGATGATCTTGTCTTCATCCAGATCGCTCACCGCCTTCTCGCCGATCCACTTGCCATCGCGCAGCACAGTGACCCGATCGCAGATCTCGAAGATCTCTTTGAGGCGGTGAGAGATATAGACGATGCCGCAACCTTGTTCGCGCAGCTCGCGGATAACCTTGAACAGCTGCTCGGTCTCGGTATCGGTCAACGCATCGGTCGGCTCGTCCATGATGATGACGCTGGCATCGAACGACAGCGCCTTGGCGATCTCCACCATCTGCTGTTCGCCGATGGAGAGATCCCCGAGTCGGGTATCCGGCCCATGCTTGACACCAAGTCGCGCCAGCAGGCCACTTGCCCGCTCGCGCAGCTGTTTGTGGTCGATGCTGCCAAAACGGGTACGGGGTTCGCGACCGAGGAAGATGTTGGCGGCAATCGACAACTCCGGCAGCAGGTTCAGCTCCTGGTGGATGATGCTGATCCCCTGATCCTGAGAGTCGCGGGGGCCCTTGAAGTGGACCGGCTGGCCGCGGTAGCTGACGCTGCCCGCATCGGCCTGATAGATGCCGGTCAGCACCTTCATCAGGGTGGATTTGCCGGCGCCATTTTCACCGAGCAGGGCCATCACCTGGCCCGGATAGACCCGCAGACCCGCTTCGTCGAGGGCGCGCACACCGGGGAAGGTCTTGACGATCCCGGTCAGCTCCAGAATGGGTGAGAGGGGGGAGGTTGTGCTCATTTGCAGCTTCCTTGAAGAGGCCTTCTTTGAAGAATGTCAGAACGCCACACCGGCGCAGAGGATC
>NZ_JBFODV010000062.1:0-4530 GCF_040908495.1 Aeromonas sp. R1-1
GGGGAAGGGGACAAATTCGAGTTGTGAAGTGGTCATGCTTGTTCTCCCTGTAGCATGTGAATCAAACCTTGTCGGTGTAGTGGTGGGCGAGGGCGCCCAGATGAGCGCGGGCATCGGCCCGCAAATAGGGTGCGACCAGCTGCATCACCTGAAAGACGCCGAGGGCAATATCGGCGTCCGCCTTGGGGTGCAGTGCCCGCTGATAAGAGATCCAGAATGTGCCAACCAGCGCCACATTGGCCGCCAGCGTGCGCATCTGTTGCGCCGTGCCCTCCATCAGCCCGACCGTTTGCAGATGGTTGCAAATGGCGATGGCGGTCAGCTCCTTGCGGCGCAGCAGGGCGGAAAAACGCTGTTCCACCTGATGATAACCACTCATCAGGGTCGCAATATCGTAGTAGAGGAAACGGTACTGCCAGATGGCTTCAAACATCAGGTGGAGAAAGAGCCAGATATCTTCGGGCTCATCGGACGGGGAGCTGACCGCCTCCAGCAGGCGATCCATCTGCTGTTCAAATTCGCAGAACAGGGCGTTGACGATCTCCTCCTTGCTGTGGAAGTGGTAGTAGAGATTGCCCTGGCTGATCTCCATCTCGGCCGCAATGGCCGAGGTGGTGACGCTGGGTTCCCCTTGTCGATTGAAGCAGGCGAGGGCAGTGGTCAGGATCCGCTCCCGGGTACGACGTTTGGGTTTGCGATCCATGCTACTCCTTTGGTGATGAACGGCGCACGCCGTGGCGATAGCGTTTGGCAAGCCAGTGCTGCAACTGCTCCAGCGACTTGTCGAGGGCGGCGACCGAGCCAATGCCAGGGGCCAGCAGGGTGCGATCTTCATCGGCCAGCGCGGCCAGATTGAGCTCAAGGCCATGCTTGGCCAGCACCGGCGCCAGCTCGTCACGACGCTGCCAGAGATCACGGCGGGTATGCTGGTAAGCGTGCTCGCAGAGACGGCGACGATCCCGATAACTGAACACATTGGTGAAGAACATCTCGCCATCAGCAGAAGAGGGCTCAAACAGCAGGGCGTCGGCGTCGGGATATTGGTGTTTGTAGCGATCCATCCCCACATGCATGCGGGAGTGGATGATGGCGCGAAAGGTCTGGGCCAGTACCACCGGCAGACCGCTGTCCACCAGATTGGTCGGCGCGCCGGCGGCCATGTCCGCATCATAAGGCACCAGCGGATTGATGCAGAACACCAGATCCGCCCCCTCCTCCAGCGCTACCGAAGCGTGCAGGGTCTTGATCAGCGCCCCGTCCACATAGTAACGACCGTTGATCAATGAAGGGGGAAAGAGGCCGGGCAGGGCGGCTGACGCCTGTACCGCCGCCGAGATGGGCACGTCATCGAGCCCCGGGCTGCCGAAGGCAACCGGATGACCGGTGTCGAGTTCGGTAGCGACCACAAACAGTCGACTGCGCAGCTGGCGGAAATCGTTGCTGCGGCCGGGGCGAGAAAAAAACTGGGTCAGGGTGCGATCCACCCCGCGGTTGTCGAACAGTCCGGTCGGAATGGCCTTGGAGAGCCCCTGCAGCGATTCAAACAGGCTGCGCTTCCAGGGGGCCGCCAGATAGTAGGTCAGGCTCTGCCACGCCAGTGGCGGGATCGAGGTCAGGCGGTCGGCATATTCACGAAAGGCGGGTCGCAGCAAGGTGGCCGGGTCAAACATCTCCCCCGAATCATCGCTAAGCAGGATCCGCACCAGCTTTGCCGGCGAGATGCCGTTGGCCAGCGCCGAGGCCACCACGGCCCCCGAACTGACGCCAACATAGATATCAGCATGGTCAAGGCGCAGGCCGTTGATGCTGTCAGAGAGGGCTGCGCAGGCACCGATCTCGTAGATGCCGCCGAGCGGCCCGCCGCCAGCAAGGGCAATTGCGATGGTACTCATAGCGTCGCCTCCCTATCCATGACATTCACCATGACAAGACCGGCCCAGCACAGGGCATGGGCCGGTATCAATCACCTTCCGTCACCACGAGGGATCAGGGCAGGACGCTCTCTGCTTTGGCCTTCACCTCTTTCACCGCGTCTTCGGCGGCGGAGAGGAGATCGGCGGCCTGCTCAACCACGGCCTCTTTAGCCTTGGCTACCGGTGCCTTCTTTACCGGAGGCTTGCGGGCAGCGGGCTTTTTGGCTGCAGCCGGTTTGGCTTCAGCGGCAGGAGCCTCCTCTTCCTGCGCATCCAGCAGTTGCTGGACCACGTCGGTCAGCTCGGCCATGCGCTTGGAGAGCTTGTCGATATCCTTGCGGGTCGGAATGCCGAGGCTGGCCACAGCGCGGGCCACGCGGTCTTCAAACACCTGCTCCAGACGACCCCAGGTATTGGCGGTCTTGTCGGTCACAGCGGCAATCTTCTCATCTGCGCTCTGACGGGTTTTTGCTTGCAGCGCTTCACCTTCCTGCACCAGGGCTTCAAAGATCTTGCCACCTTCTTCCTGCGCCTTGGCATAGGCACCCAGACCCGCCAACCAGATCTGCTGGGTGGACTCCTTGATGGTGGAGGTGAGTTGGTTGTCGGTCACTGACCCTGCCAGCGCTTTCAATTTCTTAGCCATGATCTTCTCCTTGAATAACGACAGTTAAATGTAATGGCGACAACGAAACTGCAATCGGGTTGTGGCATTACTGATTTTTCAACTTCAGTCTAGGGAGAAAAAATAGAGGGTTCTACCTAATAACGGAACAGGCACACCACCGAAATTAGGGTTTGCTCACGAACCGACAATCAAATTGCGGATTCCCATATGAATCGTGATATATCTAACAACCTAGTAACACCCTAATCAGTAGCAGGATTCTCTTTATGAACTATTTCATTACTGGCGGTAGTGGTTTTATCGGGCGTCGATTGATCAAAAAGTTATTCCAACAGCATCCCGACTGTATCGTCTATTTTCTGATGCGCGCCTCTCATCAGGATAAATTGCCGGAGTTATTTGCATTCTGGAATGTGGATGAATCGCGTGCAGTCCCGGTTTTTGGCGACATGACGCAACCGCTGCTGGGGGTATCGGTCGAGATGCAGGAGCAGTTGATCGGCAAGATAGACCACTTCTTCCATCTGGCTGCCATCTATGATCTGAACGCCAAGGCAGGGATCCAGCAGCAGGTCAACACCGAAGGGACCCGTCAGGCTGTTCAACTTGCCGAGCGGCTGGGGGCGGGACAGTTCCACCACTGCAGCTCCATCGCTGCAGCGGGTCTGTTCGACGGTCTGTTTCGCGAGGACATGTTCGATGAGGCAGAGCACCTCGACATGCCTTACTTCCAGACCAAGCACGAAGCGGAAGGGATTGTGCGCAATGAGTGCACAGTTCCGTGGCGAGTCTATCGACCGGGGATCGTTGTCGGTGACTCCAACACCGGCGAGATGGACAAGATCGACGGCCCTTACTACTTCTTCAAGACCATCCAGAAGCTGCGTCGTCTGCTGCCGCCCTGGATGCCGGCCATCGGGGTTGAGGGCGGGCGCATCAATATCGTGCCGGTCAACTTTGTGGTCGATGCCATGGTGCATATCGCCCATCAGGAGGGAGAGGAGAACAAAACCTTCCACCTGACCGACCCCAATCCTATGCGGGTTGGCGATATGCTGAGCACCTTCTCCCGCGCCGCCCATGCGCCGGAGCCTGCGATCCGCATCAACGCCTCTCTCTTTAACTTCATTCCCCGCCACCTGACCGCCATGCTGATGACCATGGCACCAGTGCGCCGCATTCGCGATGCCGCCATCGCCGATCTGGGTCTGCCCAAGGATGTGTTCCGCCTTATCAGCTATCCCACCCGTTTCGACAGTCGCGAAACCCAGCGGGTACTGAAAGGGACCGGTATCGAAGTGCCGCCGCTGCACAGCTACGCCTGGCGGCTGTGGGACTACTGGGAGCGTCACCTCGACCCGGAGCTCTTCATCGATCGCTCCCTGCGTGGTCGGGTAGAGGGCAAGGTGGTGCTGGTGACCGGGGCCACCTCCGGTATTGGCCGAGCAACCGCACGCAAGCTGGCGGGGGCAGGGGCCAACGTCGTGACCATCGCCCGCGACGAGCAGAAGATTGCCGAGACTAAAGCTGAATTTGCCGAGCTGGGTCTGACCATCGAGATCTATCAGGGGGATCTCTCCAATCTGGCCCAGGCCGAGGAGCTCACCGCTCGCATCGTGGCCGATCACGGCGGCGTCGATATTCTGGTCAACAATGCCGGCCGCTCCATCCGCCGCTCCATCGAGGACTCCTTCGATCGCTTCCACGATCTGGAGCGCACCATGCAGCTCAACTACTTCGGCGCGCTCAAGGTGATCATGGGGGTGCTGCCCACCATGATCGAGAAGAAGAAAGGCCACATCATCAACATCTCCTCCATCGGGGTGTTGACCAATGCGCCGCGCTTCTCCGCCTATGTTGCCTCCAAATCTGCCCTCGATGCCTGGGTGCGGACTGCCGCCTCCGAGTTTGCCGATAAAGGGGTGAGCTTCTCCATCATCAATATGCCGCTGGTGAAAACGCCGATGGTCGCGCCGACCAAGGTCTATG
>NZ_JBFODV010000063.1:0-15404 GCF_040908495.1 Aeromonas sp. R1-1
GGGGTCACCGGTGTGACCCCTTTTGTTATCTGGCGGTGCTGGGTTGCGAGAGCGCCATCTGCTCGTTGGTGACCCTGTTTGCGCTGAGCCTGTTACCGGTGTCGGTGGGGGGGCTGGGCGGGCAGTGACGATTGGCTTCGCTGCTTGAGACGGCCGAGCCAGAGGCTCAAGCCTGCCGTCAGGATGAGGACCAGTTCAATACCCATGACCAGACCGCCCAGCTCGCCTTGCTCCCAGAAGGGGTGCAGGTAAAGCCCACCCAGACTGGCTCCCAGATAGTAGGCCACCAGATAGAGGGAGGAGGCGAGGGCCCGGTTGTGTTCGACATGATGACCCACCCAGGCACTGGCGCAGGCGTGTGCCAGGAAAAAACCGAAGCTGGAGACCAGCAAGCCGCTCAGGATCCCGAGCAGACTGCCCTGCAGCAGCCACAGATTGCCGATAGCCATCAGCGCAATCCCGACCAGCAGCATGCGTTGTGCCCCCCAGCGATTGGCAAATCGGCCGCTCAGAGAGGAGGCCACCGTCCCCGAGAGATAGGTGAGAAACAGCATGCCGAGCCACTGGGTGGGCAAGGAGAAAGGAGGCTTTGCCAGCAGGAAGGTGAGATAACTGAACTGGTTCAGAAACACCATAAAGTTGAGCCCGCCGATAAGGTAAGCCCCTACCAGCAAGGGATTGGTCAGGTGTTGTTGCAAGGCGCGGGCAAATTGGCCGCGAACGGGGGCGCTCGCCACAAAGCGGGTCTGATGGGGCAGCAGCCAGAAGACCAGCGGCAGCAGTAACAGGCTGATTACACCAATCCCCAGAAAGGTATGCTGCCAGTCGCCAAACCAGCCCGCCAACAGACCGCCGACCACCCGACCGGCAATGCCACCGAGGGAGTTGGCGGCAATATAGACCCCCACCGCCGAGAGCAGCGCCCGTTTGCTGAACTCTTCCCCCATATAGGCAATCGCGGTCGCGGGCAGCCCTGCCAGCAGCGCCCCCTGCAGGATGCGTAGCAGCAGCAGGGTGCCAAACTGCTCAACCAGCGGGATTAACAGTGAGAGCAGGATCGCCAGGGTGAGTGTCCCCAGCATGACTTGCCGACGGCCATGGCGATCCGCCAGTCTGGCGCAGATCAGCAGGGAGGCGGCGAGGCCTGCAGTGCATCCTGCCAGGGTCCAGCTGGCCGAGAGGGAGTTGACCGAGAAGACCTCGGCAATCAGGGGTAACAGGGGATGGGTCTGGTAGAGGTTCAGAAACACCAGAAAAGAGCCCAGGCTGAGGGCCAGGGTTGCACGTATCCACTCGCGACTTCCAACTTCAATCATTGCGTATTGTCCTGACTACTTTTGGTCAGGGTAGAGTCCTTGCGGTTATAAATATAATATATTTAAGTTATCCATCTCATAAGATGAATTGATACATGGATCTGAAACAGCTCACCTATCTGCTGGCGGTCAGGGATGCCGGCTCATTTACCAAGGCAGCCAACAGTCTGCATGTGGCACAGCCGGCCATCAGCATGGCCATCGCCAAGCTGGAGCAGCAGCTCGAATTGCGGCTGTTTGATCGACAGGACCGGGCGGTACGGCTCACCCCGGAGGGAGAGGTGCTCTGTCGCCATGCCGAGCGTCTGTTGCTGCAGATGCATCAGGCCGAGGCCGAGATGGCCGAGCTCAAGGGGCTGGAGCGGGGGGAGGTGCGGATCGGGATCCCCTATATGATGGGCTCCTACTATTTTCCCCCTCGACTGATGGCCTTCAAGCATCGCTATCCCGGCCTCAAGATCCGGGTCGAAGAGGCCGGCACCCGTGAGCTGCTCAGCCGGATGGTGGATGGCTCCCTCGATCTGGCCATTCTCATCACCAGTGATCTTCCCCCCGCCATCGAGGGGGCACATCTGCTGAGTGAAGAGATGTTGATGGTGGTGGGGGACGATCACCCCTTGCGTGGCGCATCAGCCGTCACCCTCTCGCAGTTTTTCGCTCAGGAGCTGGCGCTGTTTCGCCGTGGCTTTTATCACCGGGAGCATATGGAGGCGCTGGCCCAGAGCCTGGGCGTCGAACCCGATATCGCCTTCGAGAGCAATCTTATCCCTCTGCTCAAGGCGGTGGTGCGGCAAGGCTTTGCGGTGACCACCTTCTTGCGGATGGTGCTGGAAGAGGAGCCGGATCTGAGTGGCGTGCCTTTCGACCCGCCCATCTATCTCGATCTCTGCGTGGCGTGGCGGCGTGGCGATCCGCTCTCCATGGCCAACCGTGCCTTGCGTGATTTCCTACTCAAGGAGCGCCCGGCCTGATGGCGGCGGGTCATTGCTGAAAGTTTGTTACTATTAACGGTGGGTTCGCTTGAGGGCTACACCATGAAACTGCAGCAATTGCGCTATATCGTCGAGGTGGCGAACCACAGGCTGAATCTGTCGGCCACCGCCGAGAGCCTCTTTACCTCCCAGCCCGGGATCAGCAAACAGGTGCGGATGCTGGAAGATGAGCTGGGGATCCAGATCTTCGAGCGCAGCGGCAAACACCTGACCCAGATCACCCCCATAGGTCGGGACGTGATCAAGGTAGCCGCGGAGGTGCTGGACAAGGTCGCCACCATCAAGGTGATGGCCAGGCAGCATGTGCATCCGGAGCAGGGAACCCTCACCATTGCGACTACTCATCTGCAAGCCCGTTATATTCTGCCCGCCATCCTCAAGGGTTTTATGGCCCGCTTTCCCAAAGTTGCCGTAACTGTGATGCAGGGGAGTGCGGCGCAGTGCCGCGCAGCCGTGCATGATGGCGCTGCCGATCTGCTGCTTGCCGATGAACCGGAGGAGGGGAGCGATCTGCTGATGCTCCCCTCTTTTCAGTGGCAACGGGGCTTGGTGCTGCCAAAGGAGCATCTGTTGGCCAAAGCGACATCGCTGACCCCGGCCGAACTGGTCGAGTTTGCACTGGTGACTGACGGAAGGGCTCTCTCCACTACTCAGGGCTCTGATTGCGCTCATGCTGAGAGCCGGATCGCCTGCTGTGCGAGCGACAGCGATGTGCTCAAGACCTATGTCAGACAAGGAATGGGCATCGGGGTGATGGCAACTTTTGCTTGGGAGCCCCAGCGCGATGGCGATCTGGTGCTCAAAACGGCGCCCTGGCTACCTGGCGGTGTGGCCGCTATCGGGTTGCGCAGAGGGGCATTTTTATGCGGCTATCTCTACGATCTGATTGAACGTCTCGCGCCGCAATTGACCCGCGAGCGGGTCGACCAATACTGTGCTGCCCGCACTGGCGAAGAGCTTGAAGCACTGCTGGCCAATTTGACCGTGCCACTTAGATAGCTTGGGTTGATGTGTGGTCGTCCCAAGAAAAACGCCTCCCAATGGGAGGCGTTTGACTATCTGATATTCGTCAATGCAGGCTCACTTCTTCAGCATATGATCCAGCTTGTTGGCCTTGGTCGACAGATAGAACTCGTTGTGGGGATTGCGCCCTTCCTGTAACGGTACCCGTTCGGCCACCGGAATACCGAAGGATTCCATCGCTTTCATCTTGCGCGGGTTGTTGGTCATCAGTTTGAGAGACTTGACCTCAAGCTGCTTGAGCATATCTGCGCAGATGGTGTAGTCGCGCATATCGGCGGCGAAACCAAGGGCTACGTTGGCCTCCACGGTATCGGCCCCCTGATCCTGCAGGTGATAGGCGCGGATCTTGTTGAGCAAGCCGATGCCACGGCCCTCTTGACGCACATACAGCAACACGCCACGACCGGCTTTGGCGATATTCTCCATGGCCGCCTGCAACTGGAAACCGCAGTCACAACGCAGGCTGAACAGGGCGTCGCCGGTCAGGCACTCTGAGTGGATCCGGCCCAGCACGGGCTCTTCACCGGTAATGTCGCCCATCACCAGTGCGGCGTGATCTTTGCCTGTGCCGGTTTCCTGAAAACCTACCAGCGTGAAGGTGCCCCAAGGGGTTGGCAATTTGGATTTGGCCACGAGGGTAACGCTGCTCATAGGTTGCTCCTTACTACTAACGGCTCAAAAAAGGGGGCCAGTTTAGCGCGCCTTGTCAGGAACGACCATAAGAACAAGTCCCTGCATTGCTTAATGAAATCTCCAAATGAGATACAAGCACTGCTGCCCGTCGAGGTTTTGGCTCTTTGTGCGGATTGATGACTGCCAGGCTCACCACATTCGGGTATAATCGGCGCCCATTAACCCACCCCTTCGGGATGGGAGCAACACAGTGCAGGAGAGAAGTTATGCCTCAGATGGCCCCCGTAATGACAATTGATGGCCCCAGTGGTGCAGGTAAAGGCACCTTGTGTCAACTGCTTGCTGAGAAGCTGGGTTGGCACTTGCTGGACTCGGGCGCCATCTATCGGGTGTTGTCCCTGGCCGCCCTGCATCACGATGTAGAGCTGGACAGTGAAGCCTCACTGGTGCCGCTGGCTGCCAATCTGGATGTGCAATTTCAGGTAGAAGGCGATCTGGTCAAGGTAATCCTGGAAGGGGAAGATGTCTCCCGCACCATCCGCACCGAAGAAGTGGGTAATGCTGCCAGTAAAATCGCCGCCTTCCCCCGGGTGCGCGAAGCCTTGCTGCGCCGTCAGCGTGCATTTCGTCAGGCCCCGGGTCTGATTGCCGATGGTCGTGACATGGGCACAGTTGTTTTCCCGGAGGCCGAGGTAAAGATTTTCCTAGACGCCAGTGCCGAAGAACGGGCCCAGCGTCGCTATAAGCAGTTGCAAGATAAGGGCTTTGATGTTAACTTTGAGCGTCTTTTAACCGAGATTCGGGAACGTGATGATCGCGACAGAAATCGCGCCACTGCACCCTTGAAACCGGCAGAAGATGCTCTGGTGGTAGACTCTACCGCCATGACCATAGATGAAGTGCTGGCAACAGTACTCGCCTATGCAGAGCAACAACTTGGTGATGCCAGCGCAAGCTGACATCCGGTCGTCTGCACCAAGGATGGCGCAGATTATTTAAAACAGCCCCGCTTGTGCCGGATTGCAAGTGGATGTTTCATTTGTGACATAAACAATGATCGAATCTTTTGCTCAACTCTTTGAAGAGTCCCTGAACGCCGTTGAAACCCGTCAAGGTTCCATCGTCAAGGGTACTGTCGTTGCTATCGAGAACGGTTTCGTACTGGTTGACGCCGGTCTGAAATCCGAGTCCGCTATCCCGGCTGAAGAATTCAAGAACGCCATGGGCGAGCTGGAAATCAACGTCGGCGACACCGTTGACGTGGCTCTGGACTCTATCGAAGATGGTTTCGGCGAAACCAAGCTGTCCCGCGAAAAAGCCAAGCGCCACGAAGCTTGGCTGCAGCTTGAGAAGGCTTACGAAGAGCAAGCTACCGTTATCGGTATCATCAACGGCAAGGTCAAGGGTGGTTTCACCGTTGAACTGAACGGCATCCGTGCCTTCCTGCCGGGTTCTCTGGTTGACGTGCGTCCGATCCGTGACACCGCTCACCTGGAAAACAAAGAACTCGAGTTCAAAGTCATCAAGCTGGACCAGAAGCGCAACAACGTTGTTGTTTCCCGTCGTGCCGTGATCGAGACCGAGAACACCTCCGAGCGCGAAAGCCTGCTGGCTAACCTGCAAGAAGGTCAAGAAGTTAAGGGTATCGTCAAGAACCTGACCGACTACGGTGCATTCGTAGATCTGGGCGGTGTTGACGGCCTGCTGCACATCACCGACATGGCGTGGAAGCGCGTTAAGCATCCTTCCGAAATCGTCAACGTTGGCGACGAGATCGCTGTCAAGGTTCTGAAGTTCGACCGTGAGCGTACCCGTGTATCCCTGGGTCTGAAGCAGCTGGGCGAAGATCCCTGGGTTGCTATCGCCAAGCGTTACCCGGAGACCACCCGTCTGTCTGGCCGCGTGACCAACCTGACCGACTACGGCTGCTTCGTTGAAATCGAAGAAGGCGTTGAAGGCCTGGTACACGTATCCGAGATGGATTGGACCAACAAGAACATCCACCCGTCCAAAGTTGTTAACGTTGGCGACGTGGTTGACGTGATGGTTCTGGACATCGACGAAGAGCGTCGTCGTATCTCCCTGGGTCTGAAGCAGTGCAAATCCAACCCGTGGCAGCTGTTTGCCGAAACTCACGCCAAAGGCGACCGTGTTTCCGGCAAGATCAAGTCCATTACTGACTTCGGTATCTTCATCGGTCTGGATGGCGGCATCGACGGCCTGGTTCACCTGTCTGACATCTCCTGGAACAACCAGGGCGAAGAAGCCGTGCGTGAATTCAAGAAAGGCGACGAGATCGAAGCCGTTGTTCTGCAAGTGGATCCGGAGCGTGAGCGCATCTCCCTGGGTGTCAAGCAGATCGAAGAAGACCCGTTCAACAAGTACCTGGCTGACAACAAGAAAGGTGCTATCGTGAAGGGTAAGGTTACCGAGGTTGATGCCAAAGGTGCCGTTATCGAACTGGCTGATGGCGTAGAAGGCTACCTGCGTGCCTCCGACGCTGCTCGTGACCGTGTAGAAGACGCCACTCTGGTGCTGTCTGTTGGTGACGAAGTTGAAGCTAAATTCATGGGCGTTGATCGTAAGAACCGCACCGTAAGCCTGTCTGTCCGTGCTAAGGACGAGGCTGATGAGCGTGTTGCTATCGATAACCTGAACCAACAAGAAGAAGTTGTGTTCAGCAATGCTATGATGGAAGCGTTCAAAGCCGCCAAGGGTGAGTAATCCTTGATGCAAGAAAAGGGCGGCATTGCGCCGCCCTTTTTTATCCTGGCAAAATCAATATTGCATGTGATCGGGGAAGGAGATTTAACGTTATGACCAAATCAGATCTCATCGAACAACTGGCAGCCAGCCGCATGCATATGCCGGCCAAGGATGTCGAAGCCGCCATCAAGGAGATCCTTGAGCAGATGGCGTCGACCTTGCAAAACGGCGACCGGATTGAAATCCGCGGATTTGGCAGTTTTTCACTGCACTATCGTGCGCCCCGTGTGGGCCGCAACCCCAAGACTGGGGACAAGGTTGAACTGACCGGGAAATATGTCCCGCACTTCAAACCTGGCAAAGAGTTGCGCGAGCGCGTCAACATCATTGAATAATGCAGAAATGGGCATACCTTGGGTATGCCTTTTTTCTTTTTGGCACCGATTCCTGTGCCAATCGTCTTGTTTCTTAAACTCTTTTCCCATTCACTCTAGAGTCTGCCTGCGATTTTAAGGATAATCAGCCTCTCATTAGATACTG
This sequence comes from Aeromonas sp. R1-1, assembly GCF_040908495.1. Taxonomy (NCBI): domain Bacteria; kingdom Pseudomonadati; phylum Pseudomonadota; class Gammaproteobacteria; order Aeromonadales; family Aeromonadaceae; genus Aeromonas; species Aeromonas sp. R1-1. The sequence continues at coordinate 7,211 of NZ_JBFODV010000063.1, forward strand.
ACAGGGAGCTCTTATGAAGCGTATTTTGGCCCTCATTCCGCTGGTGCTGGTGTTTGTTCTGACCCTGGCGCTGGGCTCACAAAATGGCCAGCTGGTTCAGTTCAATTACCTGATCGCTCAGGGTGAGTTTTCGCTTGCCATGCTGTTGGGCTTCTTCTTCGCTGGCGGTTTTTTGCTGGGCTGGCTGGTATTTGGCCTGCTGTTCCTGCGCCTGAAAATGCAAAACCGCACCCTCAACCGCACCATGCGTCGTCAATCCCGCGAGTTGGAGCTGGCCCGGTCACCGGGTAAGGAATAATGTTCCTCAATGCTTGAACTGCTTTTCCTGCTGTTGCCCATCGCCGCCGGTTATGGCTGGTACATGGGGCGCAGGAGTGTTCGCCAGGACACCCAGAAACAGAGTAACCAGTTTTCCCGCCAGTATGTGGCGGGCCTCAACTATTTGCTGTCCGATGAATCCGACAAGGCGGTGGATCTCTTTATCCAGCTGCTTGAGGTGGACAGTGAAACCATAGAAACACACCTCTCCCTCGGTAACCTGTTTCGCCAGCGTGGGGAGGTCGATCGTGCCATCAAGATCCACCAGAACCTGGTAACCCGCCAACTGACCCGGGAGCAGCGTCAACTTGCCCTGCAGGAGCTGGCGCGCGACTTTCTGGCTGCCGGTCTGCTCGATCGGGCGGAAGCCCTCTGGAACGAGCTGTGTGACGACAGCGACTATGAAGAGACGGCGCTGGCACAGCTGTTGATCATTCATCAACAACTGCGGGATTGGGACAAGGCCATCGATGTGGCGGTGCGTCTGCAAAAATTCCAGGGCAAGAAGCTGGCCGACCCCATCTCCCATTTCTATTGCGAACAAGCCGAGATCGCACTGCGTGAGGGCAATAAAGGGGAAGGGCTGGCCAAGCTCAAACGGGCGCTCAGTATCAATCCGGCATGTGCCCGGGCCAGTTTGCGCCTCGCTGAGCTCGCCATGGCGGAAGGGGAGTATGAGCAGGCCAGCAAGGAGCTGCTGCGGGTGTTCGAGCAGGATATCGACTTTGCCTCCGAGGCAATGCCCAAATTGCTCGAGTGCTATCAGCAGTTGGGACGCACGCCTGCGTTGATCCCACTGCTTGAGAAGGCAGTGGAAGATCACGCCGGTGTCAGCGTGACCCTGGCCCTTGCCAAGCTGGTTGAAGAGCGTGATGGCCTGAGCCAGGCCCGTTCGCTGGTGTTGCGTCAGCTGCGTCGTCATCCGTCGATGAAAGGTTTTTACCAGCTGGTGGGTTTTCAGCTGGCCAGTGCGGAAGAGGGGCCTGCCAAGGAGAGCCTCGAACTGCTGCAACAGCTGGTCGGCGAGCAGATCAAAATCAAGTCAACCCACAAGTGTCGGCAGTGCGGCTTTGCCACTCACTCGCTGTTCTGGCAGTGCCCGTCTTGTCGCCAGTGGGGTTCCATCAAGCCGATCCGTGGTCTGGACGGTGAATAACAAGCAATAGGATGTGAGATGCAAGATCCCAAAGTACTGGTAGCGCTGGATTATCAGCACGAGGCAGATGCCTTAGCGTTCGTTGAACGTATCTCTCCGGCACAGTGCCGTCTCAAGGTAGGCAAGGAGATGTTTACCCTGTTTGGCCCGCAGTTTGTACGCCAGCTGGTGGCCAAGGGATTCGATGTCTTTCTGGATCTGAAATTTCACGATATTCCCAATACCGTTGCCAAAGCCGTGGCAGCTAGTGCCGAGCTCGGTGTCTGGATGGTCAACGTGCATGCCAGTGGTGGTGAGCGGATGATGCGTGCCGCCAAAGAGGCGCTGCTGCCTTATGGCGACAAGGCGCCATTGTTGATCGGGGTGACCGTACTGACCAGCATGGAGCAGTCCGACATGATCCCTCTTGGTCTGGATGTGAGCCCTGCCGAGCAGGTGATCCGGCTGGCTACCTTGACCAAAACATCCGGTCTGGATGGGGTGGTCTGCTCTGCCAACGAGGCCCATGAGTTGAAAGCCTTGCTGGGCGAAGATTTCAAGCTGGTGACCCCGGGTATTCGCCCGACCGGTTCAGCGGCCGGGGATCAGCGCCGGGTGATGACACCGAAAGCGGCGGTCGAGGCGGGGTCCGATTATCTGGTTATCGGTCGCCCCATTACACAGGCTGCCGATCCGGCCGCCATGCTGGCCAGCATCAATGCCGAGCTGGTTGGTGCGTAACAGGCTCACTCAGTGATACACGGTGCAGGCCGAGCAACAGGCCTGCACCGGCCCCGATAAGATGAGAGCCGATGTGTACCCTGGCATTGATCAGGGTGGATATCGGACTCTCTCCTGCGTTGTAGAAGTCCATCGCCAGCTTGAGCCCCATCCCTGCCAACAGTAGCCAGCCCGATGTGCGGCGTCCGTGGCGGATATCCTGCATTGCCCCCCAGACAAACAGGCCATGCAGCGAGCCGGATAGCCCCATGTACCACTGGGTCTGCGGGCACCACCACCAGATCCCCAAGCCCACTGCCAACCAGAGCAGCAACATCAGCAGCGGCAGGCGAGCCCCACCCAGATAGTCGCGAAACAGGCTATAGAGGATGGCGAGGCCGCCCAGATTGAGCAGCAGGTGCCACAGATTGGTATGAGCCAGATTGCCTGTTATGATCCGCCACCCTTCGCCCCCGGCGATCAAGGGCCGATCGAAGGAGAGCTGAAGATTGGGAACGGTAAAGAAGAGTAGCAAGCTGGTGAGAGAGAGCGTGATAACCCAGAGCAATCCAGATTTGTCTGACAACATGAAACAGTCCAACGACAAGAACAGTCGATACTGTACACGTTGCACCCGAGCCCTCAAAGCCTGCCTGTGCGATTATATTGTGCCGGTTGACAATCACACGCCCCTCTACATCTTGCAGCACCCCAACGAGGTGGCACATCCCAAGGGGACCGCGGCACTGCTGGCGGCCTCTTTGCAACAGTGCGAGATCCATGTGGGGGAGGACTTTTCCCGCGATGAGTGGCTCAATGTGCTGCTGGCTGACCAATCCCGTCGTTATTATTTGCTCTGGCCGGATGAGGATGCCATTTCGCTGACCGATCTTCGCCAACAGTGGGAGAGTGAATCCTCTGGCTCCGCATCAGTCGCCTTTATCTTGCTTGACGGCACCTGGCGCAAAGCCTATCGCATGTTGCAGAGCAACCCGGCACTGGCCTGCTTGCCCCGCATCGGCATTGGTGCCATTGCCGGTCAATATGCCATTCGCAAGAAACCCTTTCCCGATGCCCTCTCTACCATAGAGGCGGGCTATCACCTCTTGTCCCGGTGGGAGGGGAGGCCGGAGCGCTATGCGCCCTTGCTGACCCTGTTCAATCGGTTGAATACCCAGTGGCAGGACTTTGCCGAAGGCCGCCGCGCGTGACAATTCAAGGAGTTATCAAGATGAAAAAAGCAGTCGTGGTTTTCAGTGGCGGTCAGGACAGCACCACCTGTCTGGTACAGGCATTGGCTCAGTATGATGAAGTGCACGCCATCACCTTCGACTATGGCCAGCGCCATCGGGAAGAGATCGACACCGGGCGTCGTCTGGGCAGTGCTCTGGGGATCGCCGCCCACAAGGTGATGGATGTGACGCTGCTCAATGAGCTGGCGGTCTCTGCCCTGACCCGTGACGACATCCCGGTCAGCTGCGAGCTGCAGGATAATGGCCTGCCCAACACCTTCGTGCCGGGTCGCAATATCCTGTTCCTGACCCTGGCCTCCATCTATGCCTATCAGGTGGGCGCCGAAGCTGTGATCACCGGTGTCTGCGAGACCGACTTCTCCGGCTATCCCGATTGCCGTGACGAGTTCGTCAAGGCCCTCAATCAGGCGGTGTCGCTGGGGCTGGATCGCGGCATCCGTTTCGAAACTCCCTTGATGTGGCTCGACAAGGCCGAGACCTGGGCACTGGCGGATCACTATGGTCACCTTGATACTGTGCGTCAGCAGACCCTGACCTGCTACAACGGCATTGCCGGTGACGGTTGCGGCACGTGTCCTGCGTGTGAACTGCGCAGTCGCGGCCTGAACAACTATTTGGCCGACAAGGCGGGCATCATGGCCAGACTGTTTGAGAAAACCGAGCTGGGTGAGAAAAGCGCAGAGTGAGCCTGCGTCTTGCCGTGGCTTGGGGTATAATCCGCGACTTTTGCAACAAGCCGTGATCGAGATGCACTACCCAATCAACGAGATTTTCCAGACCATCCAGGGGGAGGGCATCTTTACCGGCCTGCCCGCCATCTTTGTTCGCCTGCAGGGTTGCCCGGTGGGCTGCCCCTGGTGCGATACCCGTCATACCTGGGTTGTTGATCCGGCTCGTGAAGTGGGCAAGGCGGCGGTGCTGGATCGCTCCAACGAATCCGATTGTTGGAGCCAACTTAGCACCGCGCAGATTATCAAGAGCTTTACCGACCTGGGTTATCAGGCGCGCCATGTGGTGATCACCGGTGGCGAGCCCTGCCTCTACGATCTGCACGAACTCTCGTCAGCCCTGCTGGCGGCGGGTTATCAGGTGCAGATTGAAACCAGTGGCACCAGCGAGATCAAGACCCATGAGCAGACCTGGGTAACCGTCTCCCCCAAGATCGGTATGAAAGGGGGGCTGCCTGTGCTGGTCTCGGCGCTGGAGCGGGCCAACGAGATCAAGCATCCGGTGGCGACCGAGCACCATATTGAAGAGCTGGATGCGCTGCTCGCTACCGCGACCCTGCGCCCTGATGTGGTTATTGCCTTACAGCCGATTAGCCAGAAGCCAAGGGCCACCCAATTGGCGATGGATATCTGTATCGCGCGTAACTGGCGACTCTCAATCCAGACTCATAAATATCTGGATATCGATTAATATGGATTGGCTATCCGACGAACAGGTGCTGCTGACCCTGACCAACAAGATGCCTTACGGTAAATATCAGGGGCGGCGTATCATCGATATTCCAGAGCCCTATCTGGTGTGGATGGCGCGCAGCGGTTTTCCGGCGGGTAAATTGGGCCAGACGCTGGCGTTGGCTTACGAAATCAAACTCAATGGACTCGAATCCATGATTATTCCCATTATTAACAGGATGTCGGTATGAGAATATATACGAGGCAGGGTGACAAGGGCATGACCCGGCTGGCCGATGGTATCCAGTTGCCAAAGGATCATTTGCGGGTCGAGACCTACGGTTATATCGATGAGCTCAACTCCCATATTGGCTTGCTGATTTGTGATGTGCCGTCGCAAGAGCTCTGCTTATTGGCTGATTTACAGCTGTTGCAACAGGAGTTGTTTGATCTGGGGGGGGAGTTGGCATTCTCCAGTGACGCCCAGAATGAATCGATTTGGCAGGTTAATGCCGCTTGGACAACTCGCCTTGAACAGCAGATAGATCGTTATAGTGAGCCATTGCCACCGCTGCGCCAATTTATATTGCCCGGTGGTTCCCGTGCCGCGGCGCAAGCACATGTGGTGCGTACTCTGGTGCGTCATTGCGAGCGCTTGCTGCTGACATTGAGCCGGGAAGAGCGGGTCAATCCCGAGGTGCTGCCCTATCTGAACCGGATGAGTGACTGGTTCTTTACCGTTGCCCGCTATCTCATCTGTGTGGCAGGAGATCGTGAAGTGCTGTGGGTCAAGGCAGCAGATCGCCCGCAATCGGCTATCTGATATTTCACGTTTAAGCGGCAATAAAAAACCTCGCCTTGGCGAGGTTTTTTATTAGCAACGAGATTGAGATCAGATCGCAAAGTCTTCCAGTGATTTGCCTGCTGCCACTGCGCTGGCAATAGCCGAAGGCATACGGCCCTGGCCGGTCCAGGTTTTCTCTACGCCATTATCCTGATAGCGATATTTGGCAGGACGTGGTGCCCGCTTGGCTTTTTCTGATTTGCCGGGGTTGGTAGCGACAGCGCTTACCAATTCTGCCGGGTCAATACCGGCGGCTTTCAGCATTTCGCTATATTCGTTAATTTTCCGCAGATGCTCTTCACGGGCCTGGCGCTCGGCAGCTTCATCCTGCTGACGTTCAGCAACGATAGTAGAGAGTTTTTCCAGTGCCTCTTCCAGTTGTTCCAGAGAAAGCTCGCGGCAGGTCGCACGCAGACTGCGGATATTAAGCAGTACCTTTAAAAATTCATTCATAGGAGTTACCACGTCGAGTCAGAGAAAAATATTATGTTCCAGCTGATTCTTGCTTGGTGATTTAAATAAGTCAAGCCGGGTTAAATATAATATCCGTGGGGAACATCAATATAGATATTTAATATGGCCAGCAATAGGCTTGGTGATTGGATGCCAATGAAGCCGCAGTAGGTGAAAATAGCGTCAAAATAGGCGTTGTTGCATCATTTGACTACCATTTTCCGACCTTGATCTGTTTATCGTGACTATTTAATCAAAAAACTTGCTATAAGCTGCCATCTCGATAAAATGTGCGGCGAATACCTTTAAGTAGAGGCGCGCTGCCTATGAGTATTTGTGCGGAGGGTGATGCCTGTGATGCACAAGGAAAGGAGTCAGCGCCGAAGTGGCCAGGCCATCATACCGGGCTGCTGGTTCTGCATCTAATAGGTGCAGGACTGCCATAGTCATCCACTATGGAGCGCTACCTGAAGGGGCTGAGGAGTATGACCTCCCCATAGGTTTTGTTTCTTTAGATCCTCTCGGTAGATCTCCACCTGTAATCTTTAGGTGCAAAGAGATCATGGACATTAGTCATTTCGCCGACTCCGGTTGGTCCGTTCTTCCCCCCCTGTTGGCTGTCGCGCTGGCGATCCTGACCCGCCGCGTGCTGCTGTCCCTTGGTGTGGGCATCGTCACCGGCAGTTTGCTGCTCAATCAGTTTTCGCCCCTCGAATCCCTGCATTACATGTTGAATACCGTGCTCAAGATCTTCTGGGTCGATGGCGCGCTCAATCGTGACAACGTCAACATGATCCTGTTTATGCTGCTGCTGGGTGGCCTCATCAGCCTGATGAGCGTCTCCGGGGCGACCCGTGCCTTTGCCGAGTGGGCCGAGCGTCGTGCCAAGACCCGCAAGGGCGCCAAAGCCCTGACTGGCATGATGGTGTTTGCCTTCTTTATCGATGACTTCTTCCACAGCCTGTCGGTGGGGGCCATCTGCCGTCCGGTGACCGACCGCTTCCAGATCTCCCGTGCCAAATTGGCCTATCTGCTGGACTCCACCGCGGCGCCGGTCTGCGTGCTGATGCCCATCTCCTCCTGGGGGGCTTATATCATCGCCCTGGTTGGCGGCATCATGGCGGCCCACGGTCTGACCGAGCAGAGCCCCATCGCTGCGTTTGTCGAGATGATCCCGATGAACCTCTACGCCGTCTTCACCCTGATCATGGTGTTGGTGGTGATCGCCTGTCAGCTGGATATCGGCCCGATGCGTCAACACGAAGCGTGGGCGCTGGAAGGCAAGCTGTGGGATGAGTCCAAGGGCCGCCCCATCGGTCTGGATATGGAGAGCCCGGAAGAGAGCAACGGCGGCATGATCGACATGGTACTGCCGATCCTGACCCTGACCGCCGCCACCATCTATTTCATGATTGATTCCGGTGCTACGGTGCTGAGCGAGAAAGGGCTGCCCTTCAGCGTGCTTGGCTCGTTCGAAAACACCAACGTCGGCTCTTCGCTGGTTTACGGTGCCCTGTGCAGTCTGGTGGTCTCCATCGGTCTGGCTATGCGCCTGAAGCTGGGTGCCAAGAACTGGATCAAGGCCGCGCCGCAAGGCGTCATGGCCATGCTGCCAGCCATCAACATCCTGCTGTTTGCCTGGACCATCGGTGCCGTGGTACGCGACGTGGAGACCGGCAAGTACCTGGCTTCGCTGGCTAACGGCAACCTGCCGATCGAAGTGCTACCTGCCGTGGTCTTTATCCTCTCCTGTGCCATGGCGTTTGCTACTGGTACCAGCTGGGGTACCTTCGGCATCATGCTGCCGCTGGCCGGTGACATGGCCGCCGCCAGCGACATCAGCCTGATGCTGCCGATGCTGGCTGCGGTACTGGCTGGCTCGGTGTTCGGGGATCACAGCTCACCCATCTCCAGCACCAGCATCCTCTCTGCCACCGGTGCCGGTTGCCATCACATCGATCACGTGATGACCCAGCTGCCCTATGCACTGGCCATCGCCTTCGGCGCGGCCATCGGTTACCTGGCGATGGGCTTGATGCACTCCAGCCTGGCCGGTTTCAGTGTCAGTGCC
>NZ_JBFODV010000064.1:0-7025 GCF_040908495.1 Aeromonas sp. R1-1
GCGCCTCCGTGATGGAGGCGCCGTTTTTATTGCAATGGGTAAGCCGCTTAAGCGTCGGGATCGAAATCCAGACTCAGGCTGTTGACGCAGTAGCGCTGGCCGGTATCGGTCGGGCCGTCGGGGAAGACGTGCCCGAGGTGGGAGCCGCACTGGCTACAGGTGATCTCCACCCGCTTCATGCCGTGGCTGTTGTCCTCGGTGTAGGTCACGGTTCCCTCGATGGCACGGTCGAACGAGGGCCAGCCGCAGCCGGAGTCAAACTTCGCATCCGAGTGGAACAGCACGCTCTTGCAGCAGACACAGAGGTAGTCGCCGCTCTTGCGATTGTGGAGCAGGGCGCCGCTGTAGGGGCGCTCGGTGCCCTTCTCCCAGCAGACGTGAAACTGCTCGGGGGTCAGTTTGCTGCGCCACTGTTCCGGATTGTTACTGCTCATACCGACTCCTTGCCATCCATACCGGAGCCCAGCATAGCGGCTCCGTAAAGCTGACTCCAGCATGCCTCTTATGCTTTGCCTGTATCTGTGATCGAGGTGGCAACCATCTCTTCACCGGATGCAGGGAGAATTTCCTGCTGCGGTGGCTGGGCATCCTCCGCCGTGCTGGCCAGCGCCACCCGCTCCAGCAGTTTGAGGGAGTGGGCCCGGCCGACCGCCACCTGCCGTTTGATGTCATCGGGCAGGAAGGGCAGCCCATCGTTGGTGGCAGTGTCGATGGTCTGGATCCACTCCAGCCCTTCCCCCGGCGGCGGCAGGCGGAACTGGATATCGTAATCGCTGGCGTTGAACAGCACGTACCAGCGCTCGCCGACACAGTTGATCATGCCGATATCCATGGCGAACGCCTGCCCCATGGGAGCGTGCCAATCCTGATCGGTGAGCTGGTGGCCGTCCGGGTGATACCAGTTGACCTGATGGCAGCTGGACGGGGTGCCATTCCAGCTGTCGTCGCTCAGTTGCAGGTTGGAGAAGACGCTGGACTCCGCCCGCAGCGCCATCATCTGCTGGGTGAAGGCGAACAGCCGCTCATCCTCCGGTCGCCACTGCCAGTTGACCCAGCTGATCTGGTTGTCCTGACAGTAAGCGTTGTTGTTGCCAAGCTGGCTGCGGCCCATCTCGTCGCCGGCGAGGAAGTGGGGAGTGCCTTGGGAGAGCAGCAGAGTGGCAATCAGATTGCGCTTCTGCTGCTGGCGCAGGCTGTTGACCCGCGGATCCAGGGTCGGCCCCTCTACCCCGTGGTTATAGGAGAGGTTGTTGCCGTGACCATCGCGATTGTCTTCACCGTTGGCCTGATTGTGGCGCTGGTTGTAGGAGACCAGATCCTCCAGGGTGAAACCGTCGTGATAGCAGAGGTAGTTGACGCTGCTGTGAGGCGAGCGCCAGTTCTTCGGGAAGATATCCCGCGAGCCTACCAAGCGGGTGGCAAAGTCCCCCATCTTGCCCGCATCACCGCGCCAGAAGGCGCGCACCGTGTCGCGATAGCGGTCGTTGATCTCCTGCCACTGGCTCGGAAATTGACCCAGCCGGTAGCCGAAGGGGCCGATATCCCAGGGTTCGGCGATGAGCTTGACCTGTGACAGCACTGGGTCGGCCATCACGGCCTTGAAGAAGGCGCCCATGGGCTCGAACTCCCCAGCTTCCCGCGCCAGCGTCACCGCCAGATCGAAACGGAAGCCGTCCACCTGCATCTCGGTGACCCAGTAACGCAGGGCATCGAGCACCAGCCGCAGGGTGTTGGGGTGATCCAGATTGACGCTGTTGCCACAACCGGTCACGTTGGCGTGACGGGTGTAGTCCGGGCCGTGGGGGCCCGCTTCGAAGGCGTAGTAACCGGCGTTGTCAAAGCCCTTGAACGAGAGGGTTGGGCCGTCGAAGCCAGAGGCGGCAGTGTGGTTGTAGACCACATCCAGGATCACCTCGAGCCCGGCCCGGTGCAGCTCGCGCACCATGGTCTTGAACTCGGTCACCGCCTCGGCCGCCCTGGTGCTGTAGCGTGGCTCCGGGGCGAAGAAGGCGATGGGGTTGTAGCCCCAGTAGTTGGTCAGTCCCAGCTGCTCCAGTCGCGGTTCCGACATGAAGGCGGCCACCGGCATCAGCTGCACCGAGGTGATGCCGAGGCTCTTCATATGCTCGATAACCAGCGGGTGACTGATGCCAAGGTAGGTGCCCTGCAGCGCTTTGGGGATCCCCGGGTGCTGCTTGGTAAAGCCCTTGACGTGGGTCTCGTAGATAATGGTGCGGGCCGGGCTGATCCCGGGTTTGCCAACCCCTTGCCAGTCAAAACTGTCATCCACTACCACCGACTTGGCAATCATCCCGGCACTGTCCCCCTGATAGAGGGCTTCATCCCAGTAGGTGGGACGACTGAGCGCCTTGGCGTAGGGGTCGATGAGCAGTTTTTGCGGATCGAACAGCATCCCCTCCTGCGGGGTGCCATAGACCCGATAGCCGTAGTGCTGACCGGCCTTTACGCCGCGCACGTAGCCAAAGCGATACTGGCCACGGCGGCCGGGCAGCTCCAGCCGCATCAGCTCCTGCTCCTGCTCGTCGTACAGGCAGATCTCCACCTTGTCCGACTGGGGGGCCCAGACGCAAAAGTGGCAACCGTTCTCGTCAAGGCGGGCCCCCAGCGGGTGGCCCACCCCTTTTTCCATTACAAGCATCAAGACTCCTGTTTGATAAACAAGGTCGCCAGCGGCGGCAGATCCAGCACTATGCTGTGCGCCATCCCCTGCCAGGGGGTCGGCTCGGCAGCGAACACCAGACCTACATCATAGTTACTGCCCCAGTAATACTCGCTGTCGGTGTTGAGCACCACCCGATAGTGGCCCCCAGCTGGGACGCCGATCCGATATTCGAGACGAGGCACCGGGGTGAAGTTGCAAGCCACCACAATAGTCTGCTTGCCCTCTTTGTCCGCCCGCAGCCAGGCAAAGATGCTGTTGTCGGCATCGTTGTGATCCAGCCAGCGGAAGCCGGTCTGCTCATAATCGGCCTGATACAAGGCAGGCTCATGACGGTAGAGGTGGTTGAGATCGTGGATCAGCCGCTGCTGACCGGCATGCTTGGGATATTGCAGCAGGTGCCACGGCAGCTGGGCGTCGTGGTTCCACTCGTTGCTTTGAGCGATTTCGGTGCCCATGAAATTGAGCTTCTTGCCCGGGTGGGCGTACATGAAGCCCATGTAGGCCCGCAGGTTGGCGGCTTGCTGCCACTCGTCGCCCGGCATCTTGTAGAGCATGGAGTGCTTGCCGTGCACCACCTCGTCGTGGGAGAGCGACAGGATGAAGTTCTCGTCATAGTGGTAAACCATGGAGAAGGTCATGTCGTTGTGGTGGTAGCGACGGTGGATCGGCTCTTTCTGCATATAGGTGATGGTGTCGTGCATCCAGCCCATGTTCCACTTGAAGCCAAAGCCGAGGCCGCCGAGGAAGGTGGGGCGGGAGACACCGGCAAAGGCGGTGGACTCTTCGGCTATGGTCATGGCGTGGGGATACTTGCCGTAGACCTCCTCGTTGGTCCACTTCAAGAGGCTGATCGCCTCGTAGTTGTGGTTGCCGCCATCGACGTTCGGTACCCACTCACCGGCGTTGCGGGAGTAGTCCAGATAGAGCATGGAGGCGACCGCATCCACCCGCAGTCCGTCGATGTGGAACTTGTCGAGCCAGAACAGGGCGCTCGCCACCAGGAACTGGCGCACTGTGTCGCGGCCAAAGTCGTAGATGTAGGAGTTCCAGTCCGGGTGCCAGCCACGGCGCGGATCTTCATATTCGTAGAGCGGGGTACCATCGAAGCGTGCCAGGCCGTGGGCATCGGACGGGAAGTGGGCGGGCACCCAGTCCAGAATGATGCCGATCCCGGCCTGGTGGCACTGGTCGACGAAGCATTTGAAATCATCAGCGGTGCCGTAGCGGCTGGTGGGGGAGAACATGCCCACCGGCTGGTAGCCCCAGGAGCCGCTGAAGGGGTGCTCGGAGACCGGCAGCAGCTCGATGTGGGTGTACTCCATCTCCTTGACGTAGGCGACCAGCTCCACTGCCAGCTCGCGCCAGTTCAGGCTGTCGCCGTTGGGGTGGCGCTTCCAGGAGCCGACGTGCAGCTCATAGATGGAGAGCGGTTGCTCGCGTTTGTCGTTGTGCTGGCTGGCAATCCACTCGGCATCGTGCCACTGGTACTGGGCGTGGTCATAGACCACGGAGGCGAACGACGGATACTGCTCGCAGTAGAAACCGACCGGATCGCTCTTGTGGGGCAGCCGGTTGCCCATGGGGTCCTTGAGCTCGAACTTGTAGCGATCCCCGGCCTTGAGGCCCGGCACAAACAGCACCCAGTGACCGCACAGGCTGCGCTGCATCGGGTGGCGGCGGCCATCCCAGAAGTTGAAATCGCCGATGAGGCTCACGGCGGTGGCGCTCGGCGCATAGACCGCAAAACGCACCCCCTCCACCTGCTGGCCAAGATGCTCCACGGTGCGCAGCTGGGCGCCAAGGGTGTGATAGAGGTTTTCCGGCTGGGCGGTCAGTTCGGCCAGGCCTGCCCAGGCGGCATCCTGAAACTGATAGGGGTCGATGACCTCGGTGGTGGCATCTTGGTAGCTGGCGATCAGCTGATAGGGGAAGGAGTTTTTGCGGCGGGTGAAAACAGTTTCAAAAAGACCCGATTCATCGGTGGGCGCCAGGGTGGCAACGACTTTGCCCGACTTGAGATCCTTGACGCGAACTTCGAGGGCATCAGGCAACCAGGCGGTCAGTTTGAGGCCGGGCCCATCCGGATTGGCCTGCAGGCCTAAGTGAGAGAAGGGATCGGAACAGCGGGCAGCAACCAAACGTTCAACGAGCATCGAGATTTCCTTTCATGACAGAGCATCCACTCCGGCCGAAGCCGGAGTGGATTTAGGTGAGTGCGCTGTGGGAGACAGCGTCTCAACGACTGGCCTCATCACGGGCTTGGCTCATCTTGCCAGCCAGTGCCTTGAGTGCCTCATTGGCAAAAATATCTTCCAGATCAGCGGAGAGCTTGCGGCGCCAGTTAGGGTATTCGTAACTGGTGCCCGGTACGTTGACCGGCTTGTCCATCTCCAGCCAATCTTCCAGCTGGGTACTGAACAGGGCGCAACTGCCGCGGGACATGTGGATCTGCAGACCGTGGTTGAGTTCGGTGTTCATGCCTACCCAGTTCACGTCATGACTGATGTTGTCAGAGATGACCTTGTGGGCATGCAAGCTGTCGAGGATCCGCTGTTTGGCCTGGTGACGATCAGCATACAGAGTCTTCAATACATCTTCATCCGGATACAGACCCAGTTGACGGCCGAGCGCCAAATCGTCGCAATGCCAGAAGCCCTTGAGGGTCGGCATGTCGTGGGTGGTCAGGGCCGACATCGCCTGCTCTGTGTAGTGCGCCGGGGAGATAAAGCCGCCATCTTCCTTGGAGCGCTCGAAGAAGAACACCTTGTAGGAGTGGACGCCGTTCTCTTTCAGGGTCACGTCGATCCCCTCCGGCACGGTGCCCAGATCCTCGCCGATCAGCAGGCACTGATTGCGGTGGGATTCGAGGGCCAGAATGCCCAGCAGATCGTTGACCGGATAGTAGATGTAGGCGCCCTTGGCGGCGGACGCTCCGGGCGGTACCCACCACAGGCGCAGCAAGGCCATCACGTGGTCGATGCGCAGTGCGCCGCAGGAGCGCATGTTGGCACGGAACAAGTCCACCATCGGCTGGTAGGCCGCTTCAAACAGCTTGTTCGGGTTCATCGGGGGCAGGCCCCAGTTCTGACCGAGCGGGCCAAGGATATCGGGCGGCGCACCGACCGAGGCTTTCGGGCAGTAGAGATCCTGGTTGGCCCAGATCTCGGTGGAGCCTTCGGAGACGCCCACTGCCAGATCCCGGTAGATCCCCATCACCATGCCGGCAGCCTTGGCACGGGCATCGGCTTGCGCCAGCTGCTCGTCAGCCAGGAATTGCAGGTAGAGGTAGAAGTTGACATCTTGCGGGTGCTCGGCCATCCAGGCGGCAACGGCTGGATTGTGGTAATCGCGCAGCTCCTGCGGCCATACCGGCCAGCCCCAGGCATTTTCGCCTTTGGCATAGAAGTGGGCCTGCAGGGCATCAAATGCTGCCTGCTGTTGCAGGCTGTCGCCACCGGCGGCCACGAAGGCATCAAAGGCGGCCTGACGCTCGGCGCTAAGGCATGCTTCGTCGAACACCTGACGCAGCATGCCGAGTTTGGTCTGGATCACGCCGGTGTAATCGACGTTCTCTTTGGCGCGCAGATCGGCCAGATGTTGCTGGAAGGCAGGACTTGCCACTTCCGCCTTCAGGCGATCGCTCTGCTGGAATTCGGGCACCGCTTCCACATTGATATAGGCCACGTTGAGCCAGCGACGGGAAGAGGGGCTGTAGGGACTGGCGCTCTCCGGATTGGCCGGATAGAGGGCGTGGATGGGGTTGAGGCCGACGAAGTGGGCACCCCAGGCGGCCGCTTTCTCGACCAGCTGGCCCAGATCGCTGAAATCACCGATACCCCAGTTTTGGCGGCTGCGCAGGCAGTAGAGCTGCACGCTCGGGCCCCATACCTTGCGGCCATCGGCAATCGGCGCCTGTTTGTAGCAGGCCTTGGGGGCGACGATGAGGCGCATGGTGGCCAGTGGTTCGTCATTGCCCTCTTCCAGCAACACCAGCTGGTGATAACCCAGCTCCGGGGCCATATCCAGAGTGACACGATAGGCCTGGCACTCCATCTCTTCAAATTCGGCCACGCCGACCAGCTCACCCTCGATGGGGGTGAATTGACCGGACAGCACCGCACCCTGCTCCTGCTGGAGCTGCCAGGTGAGGGCGTCGTTGACGAATTCGATGGGGAGGCGAACCTCAAGGGTAACGGCGTCGCCGGTGCGAACCACCATCACAGGATCCAGCGCCCGCAGCCAGTGCTGGCGATGCTCCTCTTCCAGCTGCTGCACCAGTGCGGCCTCGTCATCGACGCGGTAGCCCATGGCGCCCAGCATGGCGGCCTTGCTCTCTTCTGAT
>NZ_JBFODV010000065.1:0-50428 GCF_040908495.1 Aeromonas sp. R1-1
GTGCGAGATCCACGCCCTCTCCCACATCACCGGCGGTGGCTTCTGGGAGAACATCCCCCGTGTCCTGCCCGCCAACACCCAAGCGGTGATCGATGAGCAGAGCTGGCAGTGGCCGGCGGTGTTCAGCTGGCTGCAGCAGGCTGGCAACGTCACCCGTCACGAGATGTATCGCACCTTCAACTGCGGCGTCGGCATGATCATCGCCCTGCCCGCCAACCAACTGGAGAAGGCGCTGACCCTGCTCAAGGCAGAAGGCGAGAACGCATGGCACATCGGTCATATCGCCAAGGCAGCAGACGGTGAGGAGCAGGTCGTCATTAAATGATGCGGATCCTCGTCCTAATCTCCGGCAGCGGCAGCAACCTGCAGGCGATCCTCGACCACTGCGCCAGCGGCAAGATTGCCGGTGAAGTGGTCGGCGTCATCAGCAACAAGGCCGATGCCTATGGTCTGGTTCGCGCCAAAGAAGCGGGGGTGGCGACCTCCATTCTGGCCCAGCAGCAGTTTGCCAGCCGGGAGGAGTATGACGCCGCCCTGCTGGCGCTGATGGCAGACTATCAGCCGGATCTGGTGGTGCTGGCCGGGTTTATGCGGATATTGAGCGGCGATCTGGTGCGCCATTTCGCCAGCAGGATGATCAATATCCACCCCTCCCTGCTGCCCAAGTATCAGGGCCTGCACACCCACCAGCGCGCCATAGATGCCGGTGACAGTGAACACGGCGCCAGCGTCCACTTCGTGACCGAAGAGCTGGACGGGGGCCCGGTGATCCTGCAGGCCCGCGTACCCATCTTTGAAGGGGACACTGCGGACGAGGTAGCAGCACGGGTGCAGGCGCAGGAGCACAGCATCTACCCGCTGGTGGTTCGCTGGTTCTGCGAAGGCAGGCTGCAGATGGTAGATGGCGCCGTGCACCTGGATGGCGCCCTGCTGGGCCCCGCTGGTTACGCCTGCGAGTAACCGCCAACAACTGCATGTCGGATACAACAAGGGAGGCTTAGGCCTCCCTTGTCATTTCTACCGACCACACGATGGCTTAGGTCAGGTCCGATGACGCCGCTACGCGGCCAAGCGACCCTAGACCGGATTGTCGATATCGATAAAGGTGACATCCAACCCATGCACGGTCGCCAGCCACTCCCCCAGCGCCTTGACGCCGTAACGCTCGGTGGCGTGATGGCCTGCGGCGTAGAAGTGCATCCCCATCTCGCGGGCGGTGTGAATGGTCTGCTCGGAGGCTTCGCCGGAGATAAAGGCATCGATGCCCTGCTCCGCCGCCAGATTGATGTAGCTCTGACCGCCGCCGGTGCACCAGGCCACGGAACGGATAAGCTCGGGGCCGGT
Source organism: Aeromonas sp. R1-1 (assembly GCF_040908495.1). Classification (NCBI taxonomy): domain Bacteria; kingdom Pseudomonadati; phylum Pseudomonadota; class Gammaproteobacteria; order Aeromonadales; family Aeromonadaceae; genus Aeromonas; species Aeromonas sp. R1-1. Next base: position 1,345 of record NZ_JBFODV010000065.1, read on the forward strand.
ATCGCCACAATAGAGTGGTTCGCGGCCAAGGCGCTCGGCAATCAGTTTGGCAAAGTCGGCGCCGCTCATCGGCTCTTCCAGCTTGCCCACCATGGCGACGCTCTTGCTGTTCCACGGCTCCAGACCGCGGCGTACCTTGATGTCGAGCAGCTTGGCGAGCTGGGCGTTGTTACCCACCTCGGGATGGACATCCAGCGGCAAATGGTAGGCAAACAGGTTGATATCGTGGGTCAGCAGGGTCTTGAGACGACGCTGCTTCATGCCGGTGATCTGGGCCGGTTCACCGCTCCAGAAGTAGCCGTGATGGACCAGAATGGCATCGGCCTCGGCAGCCACCGCCGCGTCGATGAGCGTCTGACTGGCGGTGACACCGGTCACCACCTTGCGAATGCGCTCGCGCCCCTCCACTTGCAAGCCGTTGGGGCAGTAATCCTTGATGGCGTGCGGTTCGAGCAGATGGTTCAGTACTGTTTCGAGTTTTCGATGAGAGATCATAGGGGTCCCTTATTAAGGCTCGGTCCTCTGCTTTACCAATAAAAACAGGGCCTAGGCTCAAAGCGCCAAGGGCCCCATGATAATCGAGCCGGGCCATCAAGACCATGACAGCCCCCACACAGTGCGGTTTCCCTCCCGGCCTCAGGCTGGCAGATCGATCCCCGCCTCCCGCATCTGGGCCAGCTTGTAGCGCAGGGTGCGCGGGCTGATGCCGAGTCGGTCGGCCACCGCCTTGCGGCTGCCGTTACAATCTTGCAGGGTGTCGAGGATGATCTGGTGCTCCTGCTGCTTGAGTTCGCTGCCGAGGCGATCGCCGCCATAGCTGCGCTCCACGCTGACAAACTCCATCTCCTGCTCGTCCAGCTCTTCCAGAATAAGGTGGTCACAATTAATGACCCCGTCGGGGCTGAGGATCAGGGCACGCTGTACCACGTTGTCCAGCTCCCGCACATTGCCGGGCCAGGGGTGGGCCAGCAGTCGATCCCGCGAGGCGTCCGTCAACTGTGGTGTCGGCAACCCCTGCTGACTGGCATGAAGCGCCAGCAGATGTTCCGCCAGCGGCAGAATATCCCCGGGCCGCTCGCAGAGGGCAGACCAGCGCAGCGGAAAAACGTTGAGGCGATAGTAGAGATCTTCGCGGAACTGACCATCCTGCACCGCTTTTTTCAAATCCCGGTTGCTGGTGGCGATGACCCGCACATCCAGCGGGATCATCTTGCGACTGCCGAGCCGCTCCACCTCTTTCTCCTGCAGTACCCGCAGCAATTTGGCTTGCAGCCCCTGATCCATCTCGGTGATCTCGTCGAGCAGCAGGGTGCCTCCCTGCGCTTGTTCGAACTTGCCCGGGCACCCCTGTACCGCACCGGTGAAGGCGCCCTTCTCGTAGCCAAACAGGGTAGCCTCCAGCATGTTTTCCGGAATGGCGGCGCAGTTGATGGCGACGAAGGGCTGCTCGGCGCGGCTGGAGTTGTCATGAATGTAACGGGCCAGCACCTCTTTCCCCGTCCCGCTCGGGCCGGTCACCATCACGGTCGCTTCGCTTCTGGCCACCCGGGTCGCCAGCTGGAACAGCTCGGCAGTTTTAGGATCCCCGTAGACCACGGCGCGCTTCTCTACCTTCTGGGCGGGCACATAGCGGCTGACCTGATTAAGCAGCACCTCCGGCGAGAACGGCTTGGCCAGATAGTCGATGGCCCCTTCCCGCATGGCGCGCACCGCACCATCGATGTTGGCGTAGGCGGTCATCAGCAGCACAGGTATCTGCGGATATTGCTGGCGGATGGTAGCCAACAGGGTGAGACCGTCCATTCCCCCCATCTGGATATCGGAGATCACCATGTCAAACGGCTGACGGGAGAGGGCCAGCAAAGCCCGCTCGCCGCTGTCCGCTTCACGGCACTCATAACCGCCGAGCAAAAGGGTATCCACCAGCGCTTCGCGCAGGCCATTGTCATCTTCAACTACCAGGATCCTGGCCTGTGTCATGCTACACCTCCAAGCTGCACCGGTTGCTGGTGCAGGGGGAACGACAGAGTAAAGCAGGTGCCTTCACCGGGAACCGAGGCCACACCGACCTCCCCCTGATGGGCACGCACTACAGATTGCACCACCGCCAGTCCGAGACCAGTGCCTTGGGAGCGAGTGGTAAAGAAGGGTTCGAATACCTGACCGAGCTGATGGGAAGGGATCCCCTTGCCATTATCGATGACCCGCATCTCCACCCGGGCACCGCTGCGCACCGCGCTGACCAAGAGTGACGTGGCCCCCGCCTGCTGGGCATTGGCAATCAGATTGTTGATGGCTCCCGCCAACGCGCTGCTGTTGGCCAGCAGACAGAGATCGGGCTCCGGCGCCTCCATGTGCAGCTCGCAGCCCTGTTGCTGGCAGAAGGCCTCGGCACCGGCCTGCACTTCGGCCAGCAGCCCTTGTACCGAGATGGGGGTGACCACCTGATTGTCACCGTTGCGGGCAAACAGCAGGATGTCGTTGATCTGCTTCTCCAGATCCTGCAAACGGGCCATCAGCTTTTGCTGAAACTGAGTGCGAGATTCCGGCTTGAGGGTGCGGTTGGCCAGATTGGCGGCATAGAGCATGGCAGCGGAGAGCGGCGTGCGGATCTGGTGGGCGAGCGAGGCCGCCATATTGCCCAGCGCCGACAGCCGCTTCATGTGGTTGATGCGGTCTTGCAGTTTACGGGTTTCGGTCAGGTCATTGATAAAGACCAGCTGGCCGGGCTGATCCGGCAGCGGTTGGGTCGAGAGCTGCACCCGGCGCCCGTCGCGCAAGGAGATCTCGTGGCCATCATCCTCGCGCGGTTCGAAGCAGCGGGCAATGATGTGACGCCAGAGCTCCCCTTCCAGCGGCTCCCCCAGCAGGGAGATGGCCGCCGGATTCGCGCGGGTGACCACCCCTGCCCCGTCAAGCAGCAACACCCCGGTGGGGAGCGCCTTGAAGATGGCATAGAGCTGGCTCACTTCGTGGGACTGGAGTGGCATGTCCTGCTGCTGGATTGTCATAAACCTGACCTCAAACTGGCTATTGGGTCAGGTTATTCAATTTCCATGCCACTAAAATATATGAATTAAAACAATGAATTGCGCATTAGCGTCAAGGCTTTGACCCTCAGACGTCCTTGCTCATCCCGTACTTTTTCATCTTCTCAACCAGAGTGGTACGGCGCATGCCGAGCAGATCGGCAGCGCGGGCCACCACCCCGTCCTGAGACTCCAGCGCCTGACGGATCAGCTCCACTTCAAGGTCGGCCAGCATCTCTTTGAGGTTGACTCCCTCTTCCGGCAACTGCATGGTGCGGGCCGAGGCGAGGGAGTGATCCAGCTCGGGCGGATCCTGAAACACCGCCGCCAGCGCATCCCGTTCATCCATCTCGGTCAGCCGCTCATCCCGCGGCTCGCTCGGCAGCAGGCGATAACGGCTCGGCAGATCGGCCACATCGACGATCTGGTGCGGGTAGAGGATCAGCAGTCGCTCCAGCAGGTTAGAGAGCTCGCGCACGTTGCCGGGCCAGGGGTACTGCATCAACGACTCCAGCGCCCGCTGAGTCAGCCGAATAAAACCGTGGTGCTGCTCGGCATGGCGGTTGAGCAGCTCCTGCAGCAGCAGCGGGATGTCATCGATGCGATCCCGCAGCGGCGGCGTCTCTATGGGGAAAACGTTGAGGCGGTAGTAGAGATCTTCACGAAAACCCTGAGTGCGGATCATCGCCTCCAGATCCCGGTGGGTCGCCGCTATGATGCGCACATCGGCCTGAATGGGCTTTCCGCCACCGACCCGGTCGAACAACCGCTCCTGCAATACCCGCAGCAGTTTGACCTGCATCGGCATCGGCATGTCGCCGATCTCGTCGAGGAACAGGGTGCCCCCCTGCGCCAGCTCGAAGCGACCGCGACGGGCTGCGATGGCGCCGGTAAACGCCCCCTTCTCATGGCCAAACAGTTCGCTCTCCAGCAATTCGGCCGGAATAGCGCCGCAGTTGATGGGCACGAAGGGGCCACTGCTGCGGGAAGAGAGTTCGTGGATGGCGCGAGCCACCACCTCTTTACCGGTCCCCGACTCGCCGAGGATCAGCACGTTGGCATCGGTCTCGGCCACCTGGCTGATGAGGCGGCGTACCTCCTGGATCCCCTTCCCTTTACCCACCAGCAAGCGCAGCAGGGCCTGACCCTTGTCATGGGTCTGCTGACGAGGATGCAAGGAGACGAACGCCTGACAGAAGTGCAGATGACGGGTGAGGGATTCATAGGTAAAGGGCGAGAGCGCGACCCCGATAAAGTTGCTGTTGGGCAGATCGGCCTCAACCAGCGAGAGGAAGGGAGTACGGGGGAAGGCGGCCAACAGCTCTGACAAGGGACGGTCGGTCAGCTCACCCACCAGCACCCCTTGCAGCGGACCGGAGGATTCGATGGCAACATCCAGATCGCTTTGTGCCACCTCCTGCCACGGGATCCCCATAAACGAGAGCACGGTTCCCAACTGTTGGCGCCGCTGCGCATCGGCATCAACAATCAACACGCCCATCTCCACCATATCCATTCCTCGCGATGTCCTGAACTAACTTATTGTTTTATTTAATGATAAAACAGCTACCAACTGTCTTTTTGCAGGCACACAAAGTGCCAAAATTCCGACACATTGTCAAAAGTTGTCGTATTCAGGCTAAGTGTATCGACAGAAACGGGAGATTAGATAAATTTTGCCGAGGAATTTTCTGCATTGGCGCCGTTAACAAACGCAGCCAAAAGCGGAAAGAAAACTGCCCTCGTCAGAGGGCAGCATGGGACACAGTGAAGCGCTCTCAGTGGCGATTATGGTGGTGCGGCGCCGCGTAACGACACTCGGGAAAACGGCTGCAAGCCAGAAAGAGCCGACCGGCGTGGGGGCCTTTTTTCGCCTCCCGCTCCACCAGCGGCGCATCGCAACGGGGGCAGTGGTGTACCTCGTGCTCTTCATCATCTTCCACATCGGCGAACAGGCTATCGACCAACTCCCCCTCACTCTGTGGCGCCTCCACCATCCCCTTGGCCTGGATGGCGGGTTCGTGGAGCGACGCAGGCGAAATGGCCTCGGCATGGGGAGTGCGGCCACGCATCCCGGCACCGACATCCACGCCGTCCAGCAACAGAGGGTTGAAAGTCGGCTCGCGGCGCGCCCCGTGCGGCAAATCGTCGATCAATGGTTCGCTGGTTTTGACCAGCAGCGGCAGGATCTGTTCGCGCAGCTCTTCCACCAGATAGCTGGCACTTGCCGGGATCTGCAGCAACGGCAGACCGGCGCTGTCGCAGGCGGTTTTCAGAAAGAGATCCCGCGCCTTGCGCTTCTGGTGACGATGGGAGCTGTCATCGAGTTCGATGGCGCAGATAAAGGAGAGATCCTCGGGGTGGCAAAGCAGATAGTCGAAATGCTTGGCGCTGATCTTGTTGAAGTACTGCTGCCATTTGCTTTTGCCGATCCCGGCCTGCGGCGTCAGCACATCGGCCACCCGCACCTTGGCAAAGACCCGGGCCTTGTCACCCACCGCCAGATCCAGCACCCCGAGGAAGGAGCGCTCGGCGGGACTGAACAGGGTCTCCTGCACATCATAGGGCAGGCGCTTTTGCTGTCTGCCTCTGCTCCAGAAGATCGCCAGCACAAGCAGCGCCAGCAACAACAATCCCGATAGGACAAGGGTATTCATGAGAGCACGATCCAGTTCACAACACGAAAGGGGGATCACTTTACCACAGCCGCCATGGGGCAAGGCAGCAGACCCGTGTATAGAAAGTGAAAAGTCCCGTCTTTTTATCTATTTGTCAGCAGGCGGGGGTTCATATGACCAGCCCCAGCAGGCACAATAGGGATAGAGCAAGAAATCCCATTTCAAGGAGAGCAGGATGCAAAAGCAATTGGTGGTCACCGTGATCGGTGCAGACAAACCCGGGATCGTCGAAAATCTGGCAGCTGTCATCAGCCGCGAGCAGGGCAACTGGCTGGGCAGCGCCATGAGCGAACTGGCGGGCCAGTTTGCCGGTATCCTCCATGTTTCTGTCCCCGATGAGCACTATCGCAGCCTGTGCGAAGCACTGGCCCTGCTACCGGGTCTGACCATCAGCTTTGCCGAAGGGACACCTACCGCCGAGCCAGCCCATCAAGTCATGATGACAGTGACCGGCAACGACCGCCCCGGTATCGTCCATGAAGTAGCCAGCATCCTGCGCCAGCTCGAGATCAACGTGGCCGATCTCACCACCGGCTGTGAACCGGCTCCCCACTCCGGCGCCCCGCTCTTCTATGCCCATGCGCTGGTTGCCCTGCCCGACGGGCTCGCGATGGATACGCTTATCACCGCGCTGGAATCCCTCTCCGACGATCTGGTGGTCGACATCGACGAAGCGTTCAGCGAGCAGTAACAATACTGTCATTTATTTGTCATATATTAACGCCATAACTGCCGCGCAGACGCGACCTGAAACAGAGGCACAAGATGAGCACCGACAAGCAGTATGAAGAGAAAGAGCTGAGCTGGCTCTCATTCAATGAACGGGTGTTGCAAGAGGCAATGGACAAGACGGTGCCCCTCATCGAGCGGGTTCGTTTTCTGGGGATCTTCTCCTCCAACCAGGATGAGTTCTTCAAGGTACGGGTATCGGACGTCAAGCGTCGCATCCTCATCAATGAAGTACATGGTGGCGACGATGAAGCGAAAGTGCTGCTGCGCGCCATCCAGCAAAAAGTGATGGCGCTCGGTGAAGCGTTCGACAACACCTACAAGGAGCTGCTGATTGCGCTGGCCCGCCACAACATCTTCCTGGTCAACGAGAACCAGCTCTCCGATGCCATTCAGAAGTGGCTGCGGGTCTTCTTCAAGGAGAAGGTGCTGCGTCACATCATCCCGATCCTGCTCAACAAGGAGGTCAATCCGGTCAAATTCCTCAAGGATGAGTACACCTATCTGGCCATCGAGATGAAGAAGAACGGTCAGGTGATCCAGTACGCCCTGGTGGAAGTGCCGACCGACGACCTGCCCCGCTTCTTCCAGCTGCCGCCGGAAGGGACCCGCCGCAAGAAGCAGATCATCATTCTGGATAACGTCATCCGCTTCTGCCTCGACGAGATCTTCAAGGGCTTCTTCGACTACGACGAGATTGCCGCCTATGCGGTGAAGCTGACCCGGGATGCCGAATACGATCTCTCCGACCAGCTGGACTTGAGCCTGGTGGACAAGATGAGTGACGGCTTGAAGCAGCGCCTCACCGCCATGCCGGTGCGCTTCGTCTACGAGCGGGAGATGCCCGCTGCCATGATAAGCTTCCTCAAGCTCAAGCTGCAGATCAGCTCCTACGATGCCATCATGCCGGGCGGACGCTATCACAACTTCAAGGATTTCATCGGCTTTCCCAACGTGGGCCGTGACTATCTGGAAAACCCCAAGCTGCCGGCCCTGGATTGCCGCGATTTTGACGGCTTCGTCAACGCCTTCGATGCGATTACCAAGCAGGATATCCTGCTCTACTACCCGTATCACAAGTTCCACCACTTCACCGAGTTGGTACGCCAGGCGGCGTTCGATCCGGCGGTGAGCGCCATTCGCATCAATATCTACCGGGTCGCCAAGAAGTCGCGGATCATCCACTCCCTCATCGATGCCGCCAACAACGGCAAAAAGGTGACCGTGGTGGTCGAGTTGCGCGCCCGTTTCGACGAAGCGGCCAACATCGACTGGGCCAATATTCTCACCGATGCCGGGGTCAAGGTGGTGTTCGGGGTGCCGAGCCTCAAGATCCACTCCAAGCTCTGCCTCATCACCCGCCACGAAAATGGCGAGGCGGTGCGCTACGCCCATATCGGTACCGGCAACTTCAACGAGAAGACCGCCAAGATCTACACCGACTTCTCGCTGCTCACCCGCAATCCGGATATCACCGCCGAAGTGGAAGGGGTATTTGAATACATCGAGTACCCCTATAAGCGTTACAAATTCAACCACCTGCTGGTCTCCCCCATCAACAGCCGCCGTCAGCTCTATCGCCTCATCGACAACGAGCTCTCCATCGCCAAGGCGGGCCAGCCGAGCGGTATCATCCTCAAGATCAACAATCTGGTGGACAAGGATCTCATCAACCGGCTCTATGCCGCCGGGCAGGCCGGGGTGCCGATCAAGATGATCATCCGTGGCATGTGCGCCCTGCGCCCGGGCGTACCGGGCCTCAGTGACAACATCAAGGTGATCAGCATCATCGACCGCTTCCTCGAGCACCCGCGGGTGATGGTGTTCCACAACAAGGGCAACCCCCAGCTCTATATCTCAAGCGCCGACTGGATGAGCCGCAATATCGACGGCCGTATTGAGGTGGGCACCCCCATTTATGATGAGCGCCTCAAGCAGCGCATCATGGACATTCTCGAACTACAACTGAGTGATACCTGCAAGGCGCGGGTCATTGATGCCGACCAGCAGAACGAATATGTGAAGCGGGGCAACCGCCGCAAGATCCGCTCTCAGGTGGCGATTTACGACTATCTCAAACGTATCGAGTCAAACAATGGACAATAGTCTCTATGCCGCCGTAGATCTCGGCTCCAACAGTTTTCATATGGTGATCGCCCATCTGAGCGAAGGGCGTTTTCGCATCGTCGATCGCATCAAGGAGCGGGTGCGGCTGGCGGAAGGGATGGATGAGCAGAAGCGGATGAGCCCGGAGGCGATGGAACGCGGCCTCGCCTGTCTGTCGCTGTTTGCCGAGCGCCTCACCAATATCAAACCGGATCAGATCCGCATCGCCGGCACCTATACCCTGCGCCGTGCCAGCAACGCGCGCGAGTTCGTCAGCGAAGCGGCCAAGGTGCTCAACCACCCCATCGAAATCATCAGCGGGCAGGAAGAAGCACGGCTCATCTATCAGGGGGTCGCCCATACCCAGCATATCGAAGGTCAGGTACTGGTGATCGATATCGGCGGCGGCAGCACCGAGCTCATCATTGGTGAAGGGTTTGAACACAAGGCCCTCACCAGCCGCAAGATGGGCTGTGTCAGCTTTACCCAGAGCTTCTTTGCCAGCGGCAAGCTGAGCGACAAGCACTTCACCAATGCAGTGCTGGAGGCGCAGCACCAGCTCGCTCCCATCGTCAACCAGTACCGCAAGCTGGGCTGGCAGAGCTGTCTTGGCAGCTCAGGGTCAATCCGCACGGTTCGGGATGTGTTGCAGGGCGAAGGGCTGACCGATGGCAGTATTACGCTGGAGGGGCTGGAGCGGCTCAAGGCGCTGATGATCGAACACAAGCGGGTCGAGAACCTCAAGCTGGTCGGGCTTACCGAGGAGCGTCAGGAGGTGTTTGCCGCTGCGGTCGCCATCCTGCTTGGCCTGTTTACCTCATTGCCCATCGAGCGGCTCGACTACTCCGATGGTGCTCTGCGCGAAGGATTGCTGTATGAGTTCGAAGAGCGCTTGCAGCACCACGATATTCGCGAGCGTACCGCACAGGCGCTCGGTACCCACTACCGGATGGACAAAAAACAGGCAGCCCGGGTGGAGCAGAGCGTGCTGACGCTGTTTGATGCCCTGCAAGAGCCCTGGCAGATGGAGATAGAGCCCTATCGCGCCATCCTAGGCTGGGCGGCGCGGCTGCACGAGATTGGCCTTGCCATCAACTACAGCGGCATTCACCGCCACTCCGCCTATATCCTGCAACACACCGACCTGCCCGGCTTCAACCAGGACGATCAGGCCCTGCTGGCGGCGCTGGTACGCTTTCAGCGCAAGGGGCTCAAGCTCTCCGAGCTGCCGCCCCTGCCCAACCACGACATGCAGACGGTGCTGCGCTGCATCCGCATCCTGCGCCTCGCGGTCGCCGCTCATCACAAGCGCCAGGACGACCTGCTGCCTGAGTGGAAAGTCGCGGTACAAGGGGATCAGCTGGTCGTGACCCTGCCGATCGACTGGTGCGAAGAGAACCGTCTCCTGATGCAGAATCTGGAGAAGGAGCACCGCTACTGTCAGGAGCAGGGCTGGCCACTGCTGTTCCAGCTCGGCTAAACCGGAAAGATAAATAAAAAAGGCAGCCCACAGGCTGCCTTTTGCATATCAATCTACCCGTTACTGCAACTCGGGCAACAACCACTTGGCCATCTCGAAGTAGATGATAAGGCCGGTGCCATCCACCAGTGTCGCGATGAATGGCGCAGAGACCACCGCCGGATCGATGCGGAAACGGCGCAGCACCATGGGAATAATGGACGCGACAGTGGCACTCCAGAGCACGATAGCGATGATGGTAAAGGTCACCACCATGCCAATCTGGGGACCGACGCCAAGACTCCATGCCCGCACCCAGGCCGCCATGGCAATGGCCCCCGAGATGAGCAGACCGGTGGAGAGCTCCTTTTTCAGCACTGTGCCGAGATTGCGCAAGCTCACCTCCCCGACCGCCATGGCACGTACTATGGTGGTGGTGATCTGGGTGCCGCTGTTACCGCCAGTACCGATCAGGAGCGGAATAAAGAAGGCCAGCGCAATCGCCGCTTCCAGCTGCTCCTCGAATGCCCGCAACACGGTGCCGGTGTAAGCTTCCGCCACAAACAGGATAAGCAGCCAGCCCACCCGTTTGCGCCACAGCTGCCAGGGGGTCGCCTGCAGATAGGGAGTATCGAGTGGCGAGGAGCCACCCTGCATCTCGGCATCCTCGGTGGATTCGAGCTCCAGAATATCCGCCGCATCATCGACGTGGAAAATACCGACCAGTCGCCCCTGATCCTCGACCGGCAATACCGACAGGTCGCGGTCGATGAGTAGGCGCGCTGCCAGCTCCTGATCCGCACGGGCATTGATCCGCACCGTCTCCCGATCCATCAGGGTCGCGACACTGGCCAGCGGGTCGGCGATCAGCAAGGTCTTGAGGGAGAGGCTTCCTTGCAGACGACCATCCCCGTTGACCACATAGATATGGCGAAACAGCTGGGCATTATCCCAGGCATCGTGGATCAGCTGTTTAGCGTGACCGACCGTGTCCTCCTCCCGCACCGCCAGATATTCGTGGCGCATGTTGGCCCCCACCGACTCGGTGGGCCAATCCAGCAGGGAGTAATACATGGCCTGCGCCTGGGTCGGGAAGCGAGCCAGCAACATGGTGCGATCCTGACGACTCAGTTTGCGCAGGATGGCGACCATCTCGCGGCGGGGAATGGCCTCCTGCAACACGCTGACGATGCTGCCATGGAGCCGCTGCAACAGGCGCCCGGCACTCTCGGCCGAGAGTGAGCCGAGCAGTTCGGCACCTTGTGGAATTGGCAGGGTATCAAAGATGCAGTTGAGCTCTTCCGGACGCAGGGTCAGCAGTTGATCGGCGCGCTGAACCGGATCCAGATTATGTTCCAGCCAACCCTGCAGGGCGGCCAGATCGAGCAGTTGGTGACGGTTAAGAATGGTATGTGTTTTCTTCATCACAGATATCCTCATGTGATTTCAGGCGAGCCTGAATGCCTCCGGAAATAGCCGGATGCAACGACAAGAAAACAGCAATTTGATTGACGAGTAATAGGCAGGAAATGACGCCGTTCGGCGTGTCATCATCCCCACGTACCAGCTTTAGCACTGTATAACGTATCCGGCATGCCGGAAGCCACTTGGGTTTACACCTTAATCCGATGAAAACTGTCCTGATCTTGGGCGTCTCTGGACGTCGTGAGATCAGTGGCCTGTGTTTATACAGGAGCCTCGCCTAACGAGATGCTGCAAATAATTCGCACAACCCTCTGTTGTGCGGGCGGCATGATTATCCAATCCCGCAGGGAGGTCAACCCCGCAGCTCCCATTAAATGGGCAACGGCAACAGCTTGTTACAATTGGCAGGAGATGACACGGAACCAATTTTCATAGTCTGGACAAAAGAAAAGGCCCAAAAGGGGCCCTTCTCTAATTAGCGAATATAGTCAAATAGCGTCAGACGGCTTATTTTGCTGAAAGAGAGTTGCGAAGCACTCAATGCCGCATCCTCTTTTGACAGAGCGGAAATCACTTCATAGAGATCCGCTTCCGACACCTTGGCTCTCGCCTCGGCGTTGAGGGTACTCAATCCCTCATTGGAGCCCATAGCCTGTTCCAGACTGTTCATCCGGCCGCCCAACTCACCCAACCCATGGTCAATATTCAGGCGGGCATTTTTCATATGAACGGTGGCATCGGCTATTTTCTGCTCGAAGGTCTCGGCAGAAATAGCCGGATCTCGCAGAGCCGTAATAAAATCCGACATACCATTCAATATGTTGTCATTCTTAGGTGGATTAAGATCAAACTGCTCTGTATTGCCCACTGGCGAGCTGACAGTCAATTCCAACCCATTGAAAGGGATCTTGGTGCCAGCAGTGTAGTTACCCGTTTGCAGGGTAGTACCACCGGCATCCTTGATATCATAGGTATCAGGCGGACCTATGGTGGTTGAGACGGTATAAGTGTTGCTGGGCAGTGCCGAGTTATAATTGGACTTATAGAAATTATCAAAGTTACCCTGATCGCCTATCCCGACCTTGATATTTGCGGTGGTTGCACTGGCGGTTCTTCTGGTCGCCACGATTTCAAAAAGATCCTGCCCGGAATCATTGGCAGCGATTTGTACTGTGGGTGAGACCTGAATATTTCGCTGACCTGGATCACCCTGATAAATATATTTTCCGTTGACGTCTTTTATATATGGCTGGGTCTTGCTCTGATTGCCACCAAATATAAATTCACCCGATGAGTTTTTGCTATTCATCAGGTCGAACATCTGCTGCTGCAACCCTTCAAGCTCGCTGGCGATGGCCTTGCGATCATCGTCACTGATAGAGCCGTTATTTGACTTCTGGATCAGGGTCTGGGCACTGAGCATCGCCGTATTAAGAGAATCCAATACCGTCTCTTCATGCCCCAGGCTGTTTTCCAGCAAGCTGCCATTGACACTGTACTGCTTGAACAGGTCAATCTCCTTGGTCAGTGCCATCTTCTGACTCATCCCTGCAGGATCTTCTCCAGCTGTCTGAAATTTATTGCCGGTTTGCAGTTGTTGATAGGCAGTATTCAACCGCTCGTTGGCGCTGTTGAGGGAATAGATATTCCGGTCGTAGATCATGTTGGTGGTGATGCGCATGACGTTACCTCACGGAAGAGAGCAGTGTATCGAAAATGGTTTTGGCCGTGCTGACGATTTGCGCCGATGCCGCATAGGATTGCTGGAAGCGGATCAGATTGGCCGCCTCCTCCTCCAGATTGACCCCTGACACGCTTTCAAAGATGCCGGTACTCTGGATAAGCTTGGACTCATTGGCTTTGAGCAGCGTTTTTGCCTGACTGGTATTGTTACCCACTTCCATCACCAACCCGGAATAGGCCTGATTGAAGGTCATCTTGTCGTTGGTCGTCCCACCATTGGTGCTCTTGCGCACCAGATCCTTGTTTTGCAGTTCGGCCAGAACCAGGCCATTGCTGTTATCGGCAAAGCCATTGCTATTGTAACTGAGCTTGAAACTGTCTTTGGGATCCACCGTTCCGGTGATGCTGAACTCGTAGCCGGGGGCCTGTTTCGGGTTGGCATAGACTGCAGCTCCGGCGGGGAAAGGGTTAACGATAGCCGACATCAGGTTTTGCCCCTTGCTGCTCGCGGGGGCCGTGCCAATCAAGGTAGTGCCATCGGCTTGAAACACCTGATAGTTACCACTGCCATCGATTTTGACCACCTGAGGCGCTGTCGGGCTCAGACTATTGGTACCAAAACCTGACCCCGCACCTGTATTGAATACGCCACCCAGTTTGATATCCGCCCCGCCGCCATTATTGGTGGTCTTTTCCGCTTTAAGCGGAGAGGCCAGGGCCAAATCTTCCGGTCGAGTGATCAGCTGACCCAGACCGGCGGCCGCACTTTTGGTGGGTTGCAGCAACAGTTTGTCACCCGCAGCAGGCGTGCCGGTGAGATCGATCGAGATCCCGTGCCCAGTCAGCTCAAAGGTTGTTGGTGGGGTAGCCCCCGCTGTGATCAAGGTACGATTGCCAGACTTGTCGAGCGAGAACACCTCATAACCGGTAGCACTGCTAAATTGCACTTCGTAATCAAACGGAGTCACTGATGTCCCCTTGCCCGGCACGAAGCTGACATTAGCCTCAACAGTTCCTGTATTGTCGTCGTAGGGTAATCCCTTGCTGGTTGGCAGGGTGAAGATATCACCGCCAATTTCATTATCCAGATCCATCCCGAGGCGGTTCTGCTGGTTCATTGCATCGGCCATCGCCACGGCCAGCTGCCCCAGTTCGCGCTTGGTAGGTTCAAGGTCGTTACGTGCTTTGAAGAGGCCTCCCACGGCGCCACCAAAGGTCTCGTTGTCAATAAGCGCTTCATTATCACCCAAAGTTAATTGCAGCTCTAAATCTCTCGAATCAGGATCACTGGGCATCACTTTAAACTGAGCTACGCCGCCGTTTAGTACCAACGAATGGCCAGTGCTCATATTGACCAGCATGCTGCCGTTGGGTTGAGCTACGGTGCGAATATCCATCTTCTCCGACAGCTGGCGAATCGCCTCATCCCGTTGATCAAACAGCATCAGGTTCTCTTCGGGTGACCCCTGGGTGCGTATGATGGCCTGATTAAGATCATTGATGCTGGTGAGCAGGCTGTTGACCTGCTTGGTTTCATCTTCAATGCGGGTGTTGAGGGTATCGCTCTGCTTGTCGAGCTGCGCAGAGAGGGTATGAAAACGGTTGACCATGCCACTCAACTCCGTCATCACCACCTTGCGCCCACCGATCTCGGCAGGCGATTCATTGGCAGAGTGAAATGACTTGAAGTAGGAGGTGATGGCCGCCCCCACGCTGTTGCTGGTATCCCCAAGCAAGCTGTCAACGCCAGCCAGCTGTTCATAATGGGTCAGGGAGGCATGATAGGCAGAGGTATCACGGCGCACCTCCCCCTGCATATAGTCGTTGATTACCCGCTGGGTCTTGATGTCACCGGTCCCCAGACCGATGGTATTGGTATACACCAGCGTACGCTCACGCACATAGCCCTGGCTATTGACGTTCACTATGTTGTTACTGGTGGTCTGCAGCAGGCGTTGCTGTGCCAGCACGCCCGATGAACCAATCCCAAGCAGGTCGCTTGCCATACGTTACAGCTCCATCTCGTTGTATTGGGCAATGGCGTCACTGCGCAATACCTGTTTCAATTTTCTGGCGTAGTGCGGGTCGGTGGCATAGCCCGCCTGTTGCAGCGCCTCGAAGTAGCGATCAGGACTATCCACCTTCGCCAGGGCTCCCTTGTAGCGAGAGCCGGAAGTGAGGAAGTCCACATAGTCGTTGAAGCTCTCTTCAAACGACTCATAGGAGCGAAATGCCGCTTTCTGGCGGGAGGCTACGCCTTGCTCATACTCGAGCGTGCTGACCACCGCCTTTGGCCCTTCCCAGCGCGGATCGGCCTTGATGCCAAACAGGTTATGGGTCACCTGCCCCTCGCCATCCTTGATCACCCGCTTGCCCCAACCGCTCTCCAGTGCCGCCTGAGCGACCAGTACCGCCGGGCTTAACCCCAGCTTGTCGGCCGCTTTCTTGGCCAGCGGCATCAGGCGATTAACGAACTCTTCGGGCGTATCGAACTCTTTGCCCCCACTACCGGTGGCACTGCCCTCTTCGCTGGCCATGCGTCCCATGGGCGGAATGCTGCGGTGCGGTCGACGGGGCATAGTGAGTGTGTGACTCTCCTTTGCCCCTTCGGCCATCTCTTTTTCAGCAAAATCTTTGCCAACTTTTGATGCCGCGATCAAATCATCGGCAGCCGCCGTGGGTGGCTGATAGGGTTTGTAGGTCCGTTCGGTGCGCTGCGGCATCTTGAGCACTCGCCCATCCTGATGGGTAAAGGTCTCGGGAGAGAGCTGTTTGGCCACCATGTCAGCCAATCCCAGCCCCCCCTTGCTGGACATGTCGGCAACCCGCTGCTCATCCAGCATCCCTTCATAGAACTGGGTATAGCTGCTATTCATCGGGTTGTCCTGAGTCAACACTCCGTTGGCCTGACGCATGCTCTGAAACAGCATCTGGGTAAAGATTGACTCGAACTGGCGTGACGCACTCTTGAGCGCTTCGGCCTGCCCCTCTTTGCTTTGGCTCATCTGGCGCAGACGATCCAGGTTCTTGATGTCCTGTACCATCCCGAGATTCATGCCGCTGTTGCTGTCAAACTCCGCCATTTTGCTTACCTCATTGCCACCCGTGGCAACCACTTGCCGCTTGTTACAATATGACCAGTTGCCCCTCGATGGCGCCTGCCTGCTGCAGCGCCTCAAGGATGGCCATCAAATCACCGGGGGCGACCCCGACCTGATTGACCGCCCGGACCAGATCGTCCAGGGTCGCACCGGTATCAAACTTGAACATCCGCCCCGGCTCCTGCTGGACATTGATGGTCGAGTTGTTGGTCACCGTCGTCTCTCCTCCCGCCAACGGGTTGGGCTGGGAGACCTGCTGGTTTTCGGCGATGGTCACTGTCAACCCGCCGTGGCTGATGGCCGCTGGTTTGAGCTTGACCTGACTGCCGATCACTATGGTGCCGGTGCGGGAGTTGACGATGATCTTGGCCGCCTCGTTGGCCGGATCCACCTCCAGATTCTCGATGGTGGCGAGATAGGAGACACGCTGACCCGGATCCCGCGGGGCATAGACCTTGACCGAGGTGGCATCGAGCGCCTGAGCGGTATTGGGCCCTACCAGATCGTTGACCACATCGGCCAGACGGCGCGCCGTAGTAAAGTCGGGGCGGTTAAGGTTGAAGGTGATTGTGTCCCCCTGACTGAAGGAGTTGGGCACCTCCCGCTCCACGGTCGCACCGTTGGCAATCCGCCCGACGGTCGGGGTATTGATCACTACCTTGGAACCATCAGCCCCCTCGGCCCCCAGACCACCGACCACCAGACTGCCCTGGGCGACCGCATAAACCCGCCCATCGAGCCCTTTCAGGAAGCTTTGCAGCAGAGTGCCGCCCCGCAGGCTCTTGGCCTCGCCGATGGCAGAGACCGTCACGTCGATAGTCTGGCCCGGCTTGGAGAAGGGGGGCAGGTCGGCATGGATCGCCACCGGCGCCACATCCTTGATCTTGGGCTTGATGTTATCCGGCACCTTGATGCCAAAGTTGTTGAGCATGGTGCGGAAGGTCTGCTCGGTGAAGGCGTTGTTCTTCTCGCCAGTGCCGGGCAATCCCACCACCAGACCGTAACCAATCAGCTGGTTGTTACGCACCCCTTCAACCGAGCTGATGTCCTTGATCCGGGCCGCATTGGCCACACCCAAGGGCAGCAGACAGCAGAGCAGAGTGACAAGACGGAGTGACTTCATAACATCTCCTAGAGCGGCCACCAGGGACCATTGAAAAAGCTGGTAAGCCACCCTTGCTCCTGGCTATTGGCCAGATCGCCGGTACCACCGTAGTAAATGCGGGCATTGGCCACTTTCTGGGACGAAACGCTGTTATCAGACGTCACGTCCTCCGGGCGAATAAGGCCGGTGATCCGGATATATTCATTGCCATTGTTGAGCATGATCCACTTCTCGCCGCGCACCACCAGATTGCCGTTGGGCAGCACCTTGGCCACGCTGACCGAAATATTGCCCTGCAGGCTGTTGCTCTGGTCCGCTTTGGCCTGCCCCTTGAACGCGCTGTTCTGACCAATGGAAGCCGAAAGATCATATGGACTGGCGGTGACTGGCACGCCACCCAGCTTGACCGGATCCAGATTGAATTTATTGTCCTTGCCACTCTGGGTATTGGCCTTTTTCGAGGCGGAGGTCGACTCCGACAACTCGATGGTAATGATGTCGCCTACCTTGTGTGCCTTGATATCCGAATAGATGCCATTGACCTGATCCGGCTGGAAAATCGCCCCTGTCGGTCGCACCGACACCGGCTCCGACTCCCCGTAGACGGGGGAAAACTCAGGATCATCAGGCTTGGGCGTATTGGGAGTGCTGCTACACCCTCCCAGCACCAACAATCCCAGCATCCATACGGCTTTCATCATGCACCTCCTAATTAGGTACGCTGGATCAGGAAGGACATCATGCCGTCCACGGCGGAGAGCACCTTGGAGTTCATCTCGTAGACCCGCTGAGCCTGAATGAGGTTCACCAGCTCTTCGGTCACGTTGACGTTGGAAGTCTCCAGCATCCCCTGCTTGATCACCCCCAAGCCATCAGCACCGGCAGTCCCCTGCGCAGCAGCGCCGCTGGATTGGGTCTCGACAAACATGTTCTCCCCCATCGGCTGCAAGCCGCTGGCGTTGACGAAGTCGGAGATGTTGATCTGACCGACAACCTGAGAAGCGCCATCCCCCTTGAGCTGCACCGAGACCTGACCATCTTCACCCACCGTAACGCTCTGGGCGTTTTCCGGGATCTGGATTTCCGGTTGCAGCGGGTAACCATTACCCGGGGTCACTATGGTCCCTTCATCGTTGAGGGTGAACTGACCGTTGCGGGTATAGGCTGCACTGCCATCCGGCAGCTGAATTTCAAAGTAGCCACGACCACTGATCATCAAATCGAGCGAGTTGTCAGTGGTTTGTACGTTACCCTGACTGTGGTTTTTCTGGGTCGCCACCACCTTGGCCCCCGCCCCCAGCATCAAGCCGGAGGGGAGCTCGGTATCGGCAGAGGAGCGGCCACCGGGCTGATTGATGTTTTGATACAGCAGATCTTCAAAGATGGCCCGTGACTTTTTGAAGCCCACGGTGCTGGCGTTCGCCAGGTTGTTCGAGGTAACCGAAATATTGGTCTGCTGTGCATCCAACCCGGTCTTGCTGATCCAGAGTGCAGGATTCATAGTGTAACTCCTTGATTAGCTGATTCGCAGCAGTTGGGTTTGAGCTTCATCATTCTCTTCGGCCGTCTTCATAATTTTGACCTGGGTTTCGAACTGGCGTTGCAGCCGGATCAGGTTGGTCATCTCATCCACCACATTGACGTTGCTCCCCTCAAGGGAGCCGGCAATCAGGCCGACATTGGCAGAGGCGGGTTCATTCTGACCATCCTTGCGGCGAAACAGACCATCTTGCCCCTTCTCCACCGCATCGGCGGCCGGGTTGACCAGCTTGATCCGCTGAAAATCTTCCGGCAAGTTGGCGGCAGCCCCCTCAGGACGACCGCTGATGGTGCCATCCCGATTGATCTCGAGTTTCTCCATCGGCATCGGCAGCACGATGGGCTGACCGCCATCATCCACCACATTCAAGCCCGTCGAGGTCTGCAAGTTGCCGGTCGCATTGACCTGCAAATTCCCCATGCGGGTATAGGCCTCCCCCCCCTTAGGATCCTGCACGGCAATCCAGCCCGGACCATCCACCGCCACATCCAGATCCCGTCCGGTGGTCATCAGCATGCCATGCTGCAGGTTCTGACCCGGGCGCTCAGCCATGGCAAACACCCGGCTTGGCAAGCCCTCTCCGAACGCCTGCATGCTTCTGGCCTGCTCGAAATCGGACTTGAAGCCGGTGGTATTGGCATTGGCGAGGTTGTTGCCCCGAACAGCCAGGCTGTTCATGGTCTCTTTGGCCCCGGACATGGCGATATAAAGCAGGTGATCCATGGAATTCTCCGTCAAACAGATGACTCTGACAGGAGAAATGCAATTAGAGTGCCAACAGCAGAAATATGGGGGATAAGGAGGATGGGAATGCGACAGAAACAGAGAGGGGGCCAAGCCCCCTCTCATTATCATGTATTGCGCGATTAACGGATCTGCAGGATGGTCTGCTGCAGCGAACTGTTGACCTCCAGAGAACGGGAGTTGGCCTGGAAGTTACGCTGGGCCGTGATCAGGTCAACAAGCTCGGAGGTCAAATCCACGTTGGACTGCTCCAGCGCCGATGATTTGATGGTCCCGAAAGTGCCCGAGTTTGCCATACCCGGTAACGCGTCTCCGGAAAGCAACGATTGTCTCCAGGAAGTATCTCCGACCTGAGTTAGTCCTTGCGCATTAGCAAACTTGGCCATTGCCACCATGGCAACTTTGACAGTAGTCGCATTGCTATAAGTTGCAGACACAACACCGTCAGGGGTAATTTCAACTTTGGTCAAACGACCGACTGTCGATCCGTCTTGCGTCAACTTATAGGCCTCGAAAGGAGAAGCGTAAGAGGTAAGATTACCTAAAGAAATTTCAATGACTTGGGTAGGGTCTGCACCATTATTGATTATCCCTGCGCCAGCTCCTAATGCTTCGGTCTTGATAACCGCCGGTGCAGTCGGTGAAATCATTTTTCCATCAGCATCAAATGTGATTCTCGCACCAGCAGGAGCCTGATCCAAACCAGGTGCCATCGTCGGAGTAACCGCACCAACACCATCGATATCAATAGGCTTATCTCCCTGGTAAAGATACATGCGCCATGCTGTAGGATTTGCTGGGTTAGCAAGATTGGCAGGATCTGCTTCTTTAACAAAATATTGGGTAATGGTATGTGGCTCACCAAGCGAATCGTAAACCGTAATTGACGTGGACGCAGAATAGGTATTTGAGTCTTTTCGATTAAATGTAGATGCATCAGGCGGGTTAGGAACAGGAACCGTTGGTGCCGTAGCACCGGCCGGAAGCGGCTTTGTATTAGCTGGCAAGTTGTAACTTGCCTCGATCTTGGTCGTTTTCACAGGCTCACCCGCCTTATCAGGGATCTGGATCGGCTTGGTAGAGTTAATACTGACCGCCTTCGGGGTGCCATCGGCGTTAATTTCATAACCTTGCAGATAATGACCCTGATTATTAACCATATAGCTGTTTTCATTGAGCTTGAAGGCACCCGCACGGGTATAGGTGCGATCCAGGTTGGTCAGGCCATCGGAGGTCACAAAGAATCCATTCCCCTGAATCGCCAGATCCAGTGCGTTATTGGTGAATTGCAGCGCCCCCTGATGGAACTGTTGGGCAACCGCACCGGTTGCCACACCGTTACCGACCTGGGTCTTGGCATTGACAAAGATGGAGTTGGCGTAGACATCCGCAAACTCGGCACGGGACTCTTTAAAGCCCATGGTGTTAACGTTGGCAATGTTGTTGGCGGTGACGTTCAAGTCTTTTTGTGCCGCGTTGACACCGCTCAAGGCATTGTTAAATGACATATCCAGCTCCTTAGATCGATGCTGTCGACGTGGTTTTTGACGGTGTAACCGTCGGATTTGAATTGGTTCCTGAAATTTGCAGAATATTGTTCAAATATTCGCTACCCAGCCCTCTCAAATTGAGGCGAGTCGGGTTGGTGGCATTGCCCAAGGCAACACTATCCACTTTGGCATAAGCAAATGTGGCAATACTTTCCGACTTGCCATCGAGAGTGCCGCTGGCTTTGATGACATACTTGCCTGCGGCAACTCGGTTACCGGCCTTGTCTTTACCATCCCAAGCAATTTCCACATTACCTTTTTGGTCGCCTTCGAGGGGAAACTCCTTGATAACCTGTCCCTTTTCATCCTCAACGGTAATTTTGACGCCCGAATATTTATTCGTTGTGCCTACAGCAACGACCGCAGATAACGAACCATCCTTGTCTAAAAATCCTGTATTGCCCTGTAGCAATACATTTTGACCCACCAGAGAAGACGCTTGGAGAGCCTGGCTGGATATCATCTGGTCATTAAGCTTGCCCATCTGGGTAGAGAGACTGCTGATCCCCTCCGAAGTTGACATGGACGCCATTTGGGAAAGCATCTGGGCATTGTCGACAGGCTTGAAGGGGTCTTGATACGACAATTGCATTGTTAGCAGCTTCATAAATGAAGCCTGATCCAGCTCTTTCTTCGGCGTTGTAGTGGTGCCTGTCGTCTGGGTCGTGGTACGGCTGATGCCGTTCACATTATTGGTTGTATCGACCATGCTGCATCCCTCCTATCAGGACTTGCCAAGCTGGAGCGTCTGCTGCAGCATCTTCTTGGCCGAATCAGCAACCTGAACGTTGGTCTGGTAGCTGCGCGAGGCGTTGATCATGTCGGCCATCTCTTCAACCATGTTGACGTTTGGCTTGAAGATAAAACCGTCTTTATCCGCCATCGGGTGGTTGGGGTTGTACTCCTTAAGCAGTGGCGCCTTGCTCTCGACAATCCCCTTCACCTCAACCCCGACCGAGCCCTGCTTGTCAGACATCGCCTGATCGAGCTGGGCGGCAAAGACTGGCCGCCTGGCGTGGTAAGTATTTTCCACACTGGAGCTGACGCTGTCCGCGTTGGCCATGTTGCTGGCAACCGTGTTGAGGCGCACTGACTGTGCACTCATAGCCGAGCCTGCTATGTCAAAGACCTTGAACAAACTCATCACTGCTCTCCTTTCAGAGCCTTGAGCAGGCCACTGATCTTGCTATTCATAAATTCAAGGGAGGTTTGATACTCGAGGCTATTGCGCAGAAATTCGCTGCGCTCCTGCTGCACATCGACCGTATTGCCGTCACCGGTATCCGGTTGCAGCGGGTTGCGATATTGCACGGTACCCGAAGCGTCCATATTCAAGGCAAAGTGCTTTTCGCTGGTCGTAGCCAAACCAAAACCCTGATGCGACTGGGCCTCCTGCAATGCCTGAGCAAAATTGATATCCCTGGCTTTGAAGCCTGGGGTATCTGCGTTGGCAATATTGCTGGAAAGCACCTCAGCACGCTTGGCGCGAACGCTTATGGTGTGTTGATGCACACCGAATGCCTTGTCAAATGAAAGAGCCATAGCACACCTCCTGCTTGGTTTATTTTGTTTGCAAGAGGTGTGCCACAAGCAAATCACTCAGTTCGATGGTTTGGGTATGAGCACATTTCAGACCGAAAACGGCAGGAGCATCTCGCGCATTGAGTCAGACGGCATCATTTGGCCACCTTAAGGCTTCAACCACTTTTGCAGTGGCGAGATATGGTAGGTAAATAGAAAGACTGAGCTGTAGATAAAGAAAGAGGGAAGCTCGTAGCTTCCCTCTTTACATGAGGTGGCAATATTCGGCAGACCCCGAATATCAAGGCGGTCAGGCCTATTTGACCTTGTAGACAATCCCCGGGTTGCAGCGGATCATCTCGAACCGATCGGTCAACCCGGCCAGTGACTCCGACGCTCCCAACATCAGATATCCACCGGGATTAAGACTGGCAGCAAACTGGTTGAGGATCTTCGACTTCACTTCCGGCGCAAAATAGATGAGCACGTTACGGCAAAAGATAATGTCAAACTTGCCGAGCAAACTATAACTCTCCAGCAAGTTGAGTGGCCGGAAGGTGGTCAATTTTCTGACTCGCTCAGCGACCCGCATCTTGTTGTCACCGTAGGGCTCAAAAAACATCTTCTTGCGCTCCGGTGACAAACCGCGCGCCAGAGCAAGGCTATCGTAAACGCCTTCCTTACACTGATTGAGCATGGTCGTCGAAATATCCGTCCCGACAATCTGCACGCCACCAGGCAAGGTACCCGGCTTTTTCATCTGCTGCTCCAGTGCCGTCATGGCAATGGAATAGGGCTCCTGACCTGACGAGGATGCGGCAGACCAGATCTTGATGGGGCGGCCACTTTTCCCCAACTCGGGGAAAATCTTGTCGGTAAGAAGCTGAAACGGATAGGTATCACGAAACCAGAGGGTCTCGTTGGTCGTCATAGCATCCACCACGGCCATTTTCAGGTCACGCTCTCGCACACTCATTGCACGGGTAACCAGATCAGACAGACTCTCGATGCCAAACTGAGCCATCAAAGGTGAAAGACGGCTCTTCACCAGATACTGTTTGTTATCCCCCAGCACAATTCCGCTCTGTACCGCCAGAAAGTTGCTGAACTGTTTGTATAAGTCGTCCGAAAGTGTCTTCATGCAGCTGTTCTTCTTTATTAGAGTGCGTTTTGTACGGCCTTGGCCAATTCATCAGGCTGGAACTTGGCGATAAAATTGTTCGCACCAACTTTCTGCACCATTGCCTGGTTGAATACTCCACTGAGCGAGGTATGCAGAATAACATGCAAATCCTTGAGATTGGGATTATTCCGGATCTCGGCAGTGAAGGTATAGCCATCCATTTCCGGCATTTCGATATCCGAAATAACCAGCGCAACCTGATCCTTGATAGGACCATTTTTGGTCATTTCCAGCAGCATGTTCAATGCTTCGCGGCCATCTTTTGCCAACACGCACTCGACACCGATAGCCTCAAGCGCACGTTGTACCTGTTTGCGTGCCACTGAGGAGTCATCCGCAACAAGAACAGGACGCCCCAGAGTCGGGTGGTCGACGCTGGCCTGAACCAACTCCTCACTCACATCCGTTGCAACCGGCGAAATTTCGTTCAATATCCGCTCAACATCAAGAATTTCGACCAACTCGCCGTCGACTTCAGTCACGGCAGTCATGTAGTTGATGCGACCTGCACCTTTGGGCGGAGGCAGGATGGATTCCCAGTTCATATTGATGATGCGCTCGACCGAATGCACCAGAAAACCCTGAATAGAGCGGTTGTACTCGGAGATGATAATGAAGCATTTGCTCAGATCATCAATCGGGCGTTTGCCAACCGCCATGCTGAGGTCGATAACCGAGATCGTCTGGCCACGAATATGAGCCACTCCGCGAATGCAGGAGTTCAATTTTGGCATCACGGTCAAGGGGGGGCACTGCAACACTTCACGCACTTTGAATACGTTGATGCCAAATCTTTGACGTCCATTGAGACGAAACAACAACAACTCCAGCCGGTTTTGCCCCACTAGCTGGGTACGTTGGTTGACCGAGTCCAGGATACTGGCCATAAACACTCCCTAAAAACGCTTGGCATTAATCATGCATGCGTGATGGATTGCGTCAGACTATCGATGTGACAACGAACAGATTCTGAAGCAATCATAGTTAAATATGGTGATATGCGTGAACAACTTATCGACCAACGAGCGAAAATGATTAACCGACTTTTACTCATCAGCCTCTTTTTTGGCAGCATATCTTCCAGCTACGCCTCGGACGTCACTACTTATCTGCAAGAAAAGGCACAAGAGTTCGTTTACAGCCAGCTGGATATTCCGTTGGATGCCAGAGCCGAGGTCACCTCTGCCACGCTGGATGAACGGCTCCCACTGACCCGCTGCGAAGATCTGCTCACTATCAGCTTACCAGCAAAAATGGAAATTCGCCGTAATACAACAGTTTACCTTAAATGTGAGGAAGAGAGGCCCTGGGACGTCTATCTCCCAGTGCGGGTCAGCATTCAAAAGCCCTATGTCACTGTGACCAACCCCATCGCCAAAGGGGACCTGCTGAGTGAAAGCCAGCTGGTGTTGGCCTATCAGGATCAGACCCTTATACGCGGCGACTACCTGACTGACACAGCTCCTCTTGTCGGAGTACGCAGCAAGCGGGAGCTAAAACCTGGGCAACCAATCCGTTTGAGCCAGGTTTGTGTCGTGTGCAAAGGGGATCAGGTCACCCTGACGGCAGAAAATAGCAACTTCCAGATCAAAACCATGGCCCGAGCCTTGCAAGATGGCAGCTTCGGAGAGATCATCAAACTCGTCAATATTCGCTCCGGCAAAACCGTTGAGGGTAAAGTCAGTGCAGTAGGTGCCGTATCGGTCACTTTTTAAGTCCGGATCCTTGACAACTTTTTTCTAAAGTTTTGATCTGCCGCACCGATAAACAGGTAAGCAAACCTTAAAGCAGACGAAGGTAACTAAAATGGCCATCAACAATATCAACAACTTGGCGAATAATCGGTTGCAAAATACCGCTAATAGCCAGGGGACAGGCAGCAAGTCAGTCACCTCATCGCCCGAAAACAAAGCGGCTACTGTCAAGCTGGACTCCGTCTCCTTGACCAGTGAGGCGCAACAATTGCAAAAGATGCAACAAAACCTCAATACCGCCTCGACCGGCAATGAGAGCAAGGTCGAACGGCTGAAAAAAGCCGTCGCGAGTGGCGAATATCAGGTTAACAGCGACGCTGTGGCCAAGAAGATGTTCAGTTTCGAGGCCAATCTGGACAAAGTTCTGGGATGATGGATTTACCTTCGTTACTGCACACCCAAGATGATTACCTCAGCCAGATGCAAGGCATTCTGGAAGAGGAGTTCAGCTTGCTCGAACAGCATCAGGCACTGGCCCTGCCCGCACTGACCGAGCGCAAACAGCAGTTGCTTGCTGCGATAGAAACTCTGGACAAGACACTGGCAGAGATGCCGGAACTGGCACTGCAGCTGGCAGCCTATCCCGACGAGATGGCGCAGCTTCGTGCAAAACTGGATGCTTGCCAGGCACAAAATGATATCAACGGTCGCTTGCTTGAATTGAGCATCGTCTCAAACCGTCGTCTGGCAACCTTTCTGAGTCAGCTGCGCGATCGCAACAGCCTCACCTATGACGCCAAGGGTAACACTCGCTCTGGCACCCGCTCCTACGGTATCAAGGCCTGACATCTCTTATCAGGCCTTGCATTTTTGCTCTCCGTTTTAAAGCACCAGTCGCAACAACTCTCGCCCGTCCTCACACGCATTGACGCGCAGTACTCCGTCCTCATAGCTCCCGTAACTGGCAGGCAACTCGCCGCGCGGGAAACAGATCGACCCCGGGTTCATCAAGATCCGTTCCCCCTGCCACTCCAGCACCGGCACATGGGTGTGGCCGCTCAGGAACAGACTACCCGGCGGTAGCTGTACCTCGTCCGGGCGATAAAGATGGCCATGGCTTGCAAACCAGCGCCGCTCATCGACCAGCAACTGGTTGTAGGGGGCTGTGATGGGAAAGCGCAACAGCATCTGATCCACTTCGGAATCACAATTGCCCCGCACCGCGATGATCTGCGGTACCAACTCGTTGAGCCGGTCGGCCACAGCGGCCGGGTTATACCCTTCCGGCAGAGGATTGCGCGGGCCATGGTTGAGCAGATCGCCGAGCAGCAGATAGTGATCCGGCTGCCAGGGCTCAAGTTGGGTCAGCACCCGCTCCAGCGCAATGATGCTGCCGTGGATGTCGGAAATGATGGCAAGTTTCATGAAATGCTCCTCACTGCGGGCTGAAATAGAGATCCTTGGTGGCAATCGTCCCTTTCAAATTCTGGCTGGGCAGCCCTCGCAGCGCGGGATCGACCAGTCTCATCTGATTGTAATGATACACGGGGAGGATCGGCGCCTCCTCAAGCAGCAACTGTTCGGCATGCCGGTAGAGTTCAACCCGGCTCGCGCTGTCCAGCGTATTGGCCGCCTGCTCCAGCAGCAGATCAAAGTCGGGATTGCAGTAGCCGCTCTCGTTGCGCAGATCCTGACAACGGAAGCTGCCCAGCATGGCAGACGGCTCCACGTAATCGCCAAACAGGAAGCTTCTGGCCACCTGGAAATCACCGCTATCCTTGGCCACCTGATAGGCACCCCACTCCAGACTGTTGAGGGTGACCTGTACCCCCAGCTTCTGCCACATGGCGGCAATAGCCATCGCCATCTGCTTGTGGGTTTCTGCGCTGTTGTAGGTAATGCTCAGCTTGAGTGGATTGGCACTGTTATACCCGGCCGCAGACAGCAACGCTGCCGCTTTGGCCTGGCGGGTCGGCATACCTTCAAGCGCCACAGGCAATATCACCCGGGGGTAACCCGGCATCTCCGGCAACAGCGACCATGCCGCCTGTTCATCCTGCCCGCTCACCGCTCCAATGAGCTGCTGTCGATCAACCGCCATGGAGAGCGCCTGACGCACCCGCACATCCTGCAGTTCGGGGCGCTTCAGATTGAACGCATAGAGATAGGTGCCAAACAGCGGCAAGCCCCACAGCCGCTCCGGAGATTCGCGCTTCATCTTCTGGTAATAACCGAGGGAGACCTTGTTGGTGAGCTGGATTTCACCAGCCTCATAGCGCAGCCGTTCGGCATGTTGCGAGGTGATCGGCAGATAAGTGACCCGTCCGATACGGGTGTGAAGGTCATCCCAGTAGTGGATATTGCGCTCGGCTTCTATCCGCTCGTTTGGCGTCCAGCTTGCCAACCGATAAGCACCATTGCTCACCAGCTTGCCGGACTCGGTCCACTGCTTGCCAAATTTGGCTATCGCCTTCTGGTTGACTGGCACAAAGGGGCGCTGACTGATGAGTTGCAGGAAATAGGGAGCCGGCCGCTCCAGAGTGATTTTCAGGATCTGATCGCTTTGCGCTTCAATGCCCAGATTGCCGAGCTCCAGTGCGCCGGCATAGATGGATTGCGCATTGTTGATCCCCGTGGCCAGCAGCAATCCGGCAGAAGGAGAGTTGATGGCCGGATCGAGCAGACGGCGCCAGGCATAGACAAAATCAGCGGCCACCAGCGGCTCGCCATTAGACCACTTCAGTTGGGGGCGTAGGAAAAATCGCCACTCCAGCCCATCTTCACTCACCTCCCAGCGCTGGGCCTGAGCGGGGACGATATGCCCCTGCCCATCATCGCTGACCAGCCCTTCAAACAGATCGACCAGTACCGCCTCCCCCGGGAAACCTGAGCGCACCAGTGCCGGATCCAGCGACTCCGGCTCGGCACCGTTGCCCTTGACCAGAGTTTGCCGATCGGCAAGCAGAGGCTGCTGCTCAACGGTGGTGGCATGGGCCAGGGGCCCAGCCAGCACGGCAAGCAATAGCGGGGAGAGCCAGCGTTGCGCCAGCTTGGGGAAGAAACCATACCTCATGACAAAACCTCGAATAAAACCACTGCAGGAGGGGAAGGCCGACGGCGCGCCTGATGAATGCCTGATGCCGCTCTTGTTATCCCCGAAAACGCCCCGTATTGTATCGGGCTTGCCCGGGAGATGGAGTCTTTCGGGTTAATTTTTTCAGGAGTTTTTATGGGTTATGAGTGGCTGGCCCTCGCGTCGGCCAGTTTATGGGCAATTGCAGCGCTAATTTCGGTCAAACCGGCCCGTCATCTCGGCGCATTTGCCTACAGCCGCTGGCGCATGTTTCTGGTCAGCCTGATGCTCGGCACCATGAGTCTGCTCACCGGCGGCTGGCAAACCCTCACCGCAAGCGCCCTGCCCCTGCTCGCCATCTCGGGGCTGGTCGGCATCTTCGTGGGCGATACCGCGCTGTTTGCCTGCATGAACCGGCTGGGGCCAAGACGCAGTGCCCTGCTCTTCTCCTGCCATGCGCTGTTTTCCGCCCTGCTTGGGCTCTGGCTCTTTAATGAACAGCTGACGGGCTGGCGACTGCTGGGGGCCATGCTGGTCTTTGCCGGCGTGATGCTGGCGATCCTGTTTGGCAGACGCAGTAGCAGCAACGAGTTGGAGCAGATCCGTGGCAATCTGGCGGTGGGAATTGGCCTTGGCCTGACGGCGGCACTGTGTCAGAGCGTGGGAGCCATCATCGCCAAGCCGGTGATGATGAGTGGTGAGGTGGATGCGGTGAGTGCATCGGGTATCCGGATGGGCAGTGCCCTGCTGGCCCACTGCGTCCTTCGGCTGGGGCGCTTGCCGCTGGCCATGCCACTCAAACCGGTCAATCGACATATCCTCGCCATGATTGCCACCAACGGTTTTCTGGCGATGGGGCTGGGGATGACGCTGATCCTGATGGCGCTGCGGCAGGGCGAGGTGGGCATGGTGGCCATTCTCTCCTCCACCACGCCGGTACTGCTGCTGCCGCTATTGTGGTGGCACTCGGGGGAGCGGCCATCCATTGCCGCCTGGGCGGGGGCACTGATTGCCACCCTGGGCACGGCGCTGGTGCTGGGTTTCAGCACTCACTGACACCCGGCACCATCCCAGATCAGAACAGGGCAATCTCCTCAGCGGTCAGCTCACGATATTCACCGGGTGCCAGCTCTTCATCCAGCGTCAGGCCGCCCACCCGCTCGCGATGCAAGCCAACGACCTTGTTGCCGATGGAGGCAAACATCCGCTTGACCTGATGGTACTTGCCTTCGTGGATGGTCAGGCGGGCCTCGCACTCGCCGAGAATTTCCAGCTGGGCAGGACGGGTTTTATCGGTCTCGTTACGCAGGTAGACCCCTTCGGCGAACAGCGCGATCGCATCCGGGCTCACCGGATCGGCCAGCCAGACGTGATAGGTCTTGGCACACTCGTGGCGCGGCGAGGTGATGCGGTGGGACCATTGACCGTCGTCGGTCACCAGCACCAGACCCGTGGTATCGAGGTCGAGGCGCCCCACTACATGCAGCTTGCCCATCGCCGGTTCATCCATCAGGAAGAAGACGGTCGGGTGATCCGGATCCTCGTTGGAGCAGACGTAACCTTCCGGCTTGTGCAGCATGAAATAGCGGTTGCGCTGCTCCAGCGTCAGCAGCACGCCGTCAAACTCGATCTGGCTCTGCTCATTGATATGAAAGGCGGGCTGCTTGACCACAATGCCATCCACCATGACCTCGCCCTGACGGATCAGTTTGCCTGCCAGCGAGCGGGTCAAATCGGAACAATCGCACAGAAATTTATCAAGCCGCATTCACAACCTCGGAGTCCAACAAGTAAAGGGGCGTCATTATATCGGGCGGGGGCGACAACGCCACTGTTAAGGGGGTACCAATTATGACGAACTGGTCATCCGATGTTACACTTCTCCGGTGTGACCCATCCGAACGATACTCATAATAATAAGAGTCAGGAAGCCCTCATGAAGTCTCAAGCATCCTATCCCGTCATTCCCGTCAACCAGCTGAAACCCGGCATGTATGTGATTGCTATCGCCAGCCAGACAGGTGGGATGGAGATCGCCCAGATGGGCTTGGTGACCAGCGTGGCGCAAATTGCCAATCTGGTGCGTCAGGGGGTGCTCACGGTACGCATCGATCTGGCCCGCAGCAAGCTGGGCAGTGCCGAGAGTGACGCCGTTACCTCCCCCGACCTCAATGCCAACAGCGCCCAGGTAGGGCGCCGTGCCAGTGCCTACGGCGAAGGACGAGAGCTCAAAATCCGCCGCCTTTATCAGGAAGCGCGCGAGCTGCAAGGCAAGTTCATTCGCCATCTCAAAGCGGGTGAACCCATCGACATCACCCCGCTGGCCGAAGTCGCCGAAGAGATGGTGGACACCATGTTCACCCACGGCGATGCCATGCTCTGTCTGGCCCGTATTCGCGCCAAGGATGCCTACCTGATGGAACACTCCATGAACGTGGCCATTCTGCTGGCCAACTTCGGCCGCTATCTGGGGCTTGAGCGCAGCGTGCTCAAGGAGCTGACCCTGGGTGGCCTGCTGCACGACGTGGGCAAGATCATGACCCCGGACGAGGTGCTCCACAAACCGGGCAAGCTGACCGATGAGGAGTTCGCCATCATGCGTCAGCATGTGGTGCACAGTTACGAGATCCTCAGCAATACCCCTGGCATTACCCCCACCATGCTGGAGGTGGCCGCCAACCACCACGAGCGGCTCGATGGCTCCGGCTACCCGCAGCGACTGAAGGGGGAGCAGCTCTCCCTCTATACCCGGATGAGCGGCATCGTCGATGTCTATGATGCCATCACCGCGGATCGGGTCTACAAAGCAGGTATGCAGCCGACCCAGGCCTTCCGCATTCTGCTCAAGGGGATCAATCAGCACTTTGATGCCGAACTGGTTACCAAGTTCATCAAGTGCATGGGGGTCTATCCGGTGGGAACCCTGGTACAGCTCTCAAACCAGCGCCTGGCTATCGTGATGCAGCGCAACGAGCAGCAGCCACTCAAGCCGGTGGTCAAGGTGATCTATCACGCCACCCAGCGTCACTACCTCGACGTACAGTGGCTGGATCTGGCCAAGTCAGGGGTGCAGGAGAGCATCGAAAACACGGTCGACCCCAAAGAGTTCGGCATCAACCTCGCCAACTTCTTCTAAATCTCTCACCTCGGATCTTCATGATTGGCGCTGGCTGTCGAGCCAGTGCCGGATCAGAAACTCCTCATCCAGCGGTGAGAGATCAAAACGCAGACTGGCCTCTTCAATGGCAGAGATATCGTGCTGGTGATGCTCGCTGAGCCAAAGCACCGCACGACGCAAATCTTCACCATGGGGGAGTAGCAGATGGTCGCTCATGGGATACCTCCGGTAGACTGCAGGGCGGCCAGCGAATGTAGCCACCTGTTTCAAGTCTAGTCGGTCAATCCCCATCACCCGCGCTTCTTCACCCTCCCCCCTCAATCACTGCAATCAGCTTGTCACCGGGATCAGCGACCGAAAGCGCGCTGCCAATCCTGATCGAACTTCACCAGCGCCGCATCCACCGCCGGCACGTTCAGCAGCTGCTCCGCCACATCGAGCGGCAAGGTAATCGATTGGCAACCCGCCAGCAGGCAGTCGAGCGCTTGGCGCGGGGTACGGAATGACGCTGCCAGCACCTTGCTGTTCGGTGCGTGCAGCGCAAGCAGCTGTTGCAACTCCTGCACGGTGGCAATGCCATCGCCCCCCTGGGCATCCAGCCGGTTAACGTAGGGCGCGACATATTCCGCCCCCGCCACCGCCGCCAGCCAACCCTGCAGCGGGGTATAGACAGCGGTACCCAAAGTCGGCACACCGTTGGCGGTCAGGCTCTTGATGGCAGCCAGCCCCTCTGCGCATACCGGGATTTTGATCACCAGATCCGGGTCCAGCTCACGCAGGGCGAACGCCTCACGCACCATCTCGGTTTCGGTTTTGGCCATCAACTGGGCAAACAGGCGCGCCTTGGGGCCCAGCACGTCGCGCAGGGCGGGCAGCAGCTCGCTCAGCGGCAATCCCCCGGCGGCGGTAATGGAAGGATTGGTGGTGACACCGGCCAACGGCAGGATCCGTGACCAGCGACGCACTGCCGCCACATCGGCGGTATCGAGATACAGCTCCATCTCTAACTCCTTAACGGGATGTTCAATATGTCGCCATTCTAGCGATAAAACATCTGCAAATAGCTTGATCGAAATCAAATCAACTTTCGAATGAAAGCAAATAGAATGCAAATACAAAAGGAGGCGGTATGATTTTCGACCTGCAACGATATTCAACTCACGATGGCCCCGGCATTCGCACCCTGGTGTTTCTCAAGGGGTGCTCGCTAGCTTGCCTGTGGTGTCAAAACCCGGAAAGCCGCTCTCCCAAGCCGGACATACTACTCGACCGGCGCCAGTGCATCGAGGGATGCCAGTTCTGCAGCCAGGCTTGTCCGGCAATCTTGCGTGACAGCGAGGGCATCCAGCTCAGCCGCTCTGCCCTCAAGGCCGACGATATGGAACGGCTGCGCGGCCTCTGCCCCAGCGAAGCGCTGCAGGTGTGCGGCCGCGATGAAACCCTGGACACCCTGATGGACACCATCTTGCGGGATCGTCCCTTCTTCGAGCGCAGCGGCGGTGGCGTCACCCTCTCCGGCGGCGAGCCGTTTATGCAGCCCGAATTTGCTGCCAACCTGCTGGCCCGCTGCAAGGCCGAAGGGCTGCACACCGCGGTCGAGAGCTGCCTCCATGTACCCTGGCACCAGATTGAGCCAAGCCTCCCCTCACTGGATCTGCTGCTGGCGGATCTCAAACACGTGGATAAAGAACGATTCTTCCACTGGACCCGCGGCAAGGTGGAGTTGCCCATCGCGAACCTCAAACGCCTCGCCGAGCACGGCGTGCCGATGCAGATCCGGGTGCCGCTCATTCCCGGCTTCAATGCCGACCGCGCATCGATCGAAGCCATCACTGACACCGCAGCCAGCCTCGGCACCGTGCAGGAGATCCACTTCCTCCCCTACCACACCCTGGGGATGGGCAAATATGCCCTGCTGGATCTGCCCTATCAGGCGCCTGAGACACCGCTCGACGACCCCGATTTACTCCGCTTTGCCCACGCATATGCCCAACGTCAGGGGCTGACCCCTGTGACCAGAGGATAAGATCATGACCCAGCTCGACCTCAATACCCTCAGCCCGCGGATCCGCGCCCACAAAGAGAGCCTGATCCACATCGTTCAGCCGCCGGTCTGCACCGAGCGAGCCCGCCACTACACCGAGACCTATCAGGCTCATCTCGCCCGGCCGCTGCCGGTGCGCCGAGCTCTGGCGTTGGACCATCACCTCAAGGAGCGCACCATCTGGATCAAGCACGACGAGCTGATCGTCGGCAATCAGGCCAGTCAGGTGCGGGCGGCGCCACTGTTTCCTGAGTACACCGTGAGCTGGATTGAGAAGGAGATCGACGAGCTGGCAGACCGCCCCGGCGCCGGTTTTGCAGTCAGCGAAACCGACAAGGAGATCATCCACGCCCTCACCCCCTTCTGGCGCGGCCAGACGGTGCAGGATCGCTGCTTCGGTCTCTTTACCGACGAGCAGAAAGCGCTGCTGGAGAGCGGCATCATCAAGGCCGAGGGCAACATGACCTCGGGGGATGCTCACCTCGCGGTCAACTATGAGGAGTTGCTCACGCTGGGGCTCGATGGCTTCAAGGCCAAGGTGGCCGAGCGGCGCAGTCGGCTGGATCTGGCGGATTGGGCCGATCTGCAACGTGAGCAGTTCCTGCACGCCGTCGCCATCACTCTGGAGGCGGTCAGCGATCACATCACGCGTTACGCCACTCTTGCTCACGAGATGGCCAGCGACATGGCCGCGCAAGAGCCGAGCGCCGAGCGCCGAAACGAGCTTGAGACCATCGCGCTCAACTGTGCCCACATCGCCCATCTGCCACCCGAAACCTTCTGGCAGGCGCTGCAGCTCTGCTACTTTATCCAGCTCATTCTGCAGATCGAATCCAACGGCCACTCGGTGTCATTTGGCCGGATGGATCAATATCTCTACCCCTGGTATCACCGCGAAGTGGAGCTGTCAGAATCCCTGTCACGCCCCCGCGCCATCGAACTGCTGCAAGGGTGCTGGCTGAAATTGCTGGAGGTGAACAAGATCCGCTCCGGCACCCACTCCAAGGCCTCTGCTGGCAGCCCGCTCTACCAGAACGTCACCATCGGCGGCCAGAACTGGCGGGATGGCGCTGCCCATGACGCGGTCAATGGCCTCTCCTACGCGATTCTGGAGTCCTGCGGCCAGCTGCGCTCCACCCAGCCCAACCTCTCGGTGCGCTACCACGCCGGGATGAGCGAGGATTTCCTCGACGCCTGCATTCAAGTGATC
Organism: Aeromonas sp. R1-1; assembly: GCF_040908495.1. Classification (NCBI taxonomy): domain Bacteria; kingdom Pseudomonadati; phylum Pseudomonadota; class Gammaproteobacteria; order Aeromonadales; family Aeromonadaceae; genus Aeromonas; species Aeromonas sp. R1-1. The sequence continues at coordinate 36,337 of NZ_JBFODV010000065.1, forward strand.
CGCTGCGGCTTTGGCATGCCCGCCTTCAACAACGACGAGGTGGTGATCCCCGAGTTCATCAAGCTCGGGGTGAGCGTGGAGGATGCCCACCACTACGCCGCCATCGGCTGCATCGAGACCGCCGTGCCCGGCAAGTGGGGCTACCGTTGCACCGGCATGAGCTTTATCAACTTCGCCCGCATCCTGCTGGCCTCCCTCGATGGCGGCCGCGATGCCACCACCGGCAAGGTCTTCCTGCCCCAAACCCAATCGCTGCGAGACGGTAACTTTGGCAACTTTGACGAGGTGATGGCCCGCTGGGATGAGCAGGTGCGCTACTTCACCCGCAAATCCATCGAGATCGACTGCGTGGTCGACAGCGTGCTGGAAGCCCAAGCCCATGACATCCTCTGCAGCACCCTGGTAGATGACTGCATCGAGCGCGGCAAGACCATCAAGGAGGGGGGCGCCGTCTATGACTGGGTCTCAGGTCTACAGGTGGGAATTGCCAACCTCGGCAACAGCCTGGCAGCCCTGAAGAAACTGGTGTTCGAGCAGGGGATTGTGGATCAGCAAGAGCTGGCCGAAGCACTCGAACAAGATTTTGCCGGGCTGGCAGGGGAGCAGTTGCGCCAGCGCCTTACCAACGCCGCCCCCAAATATGGCAACGATCTGGACAAGGTAGATATGCTGCTGGTACAGGCCTACCAGAGCTACATCGACGAGCTCAAGGGGCTGCACAATACCCGCTTCGGCCGTGGCCCCATCGGCGGCACCTACTATGCCGGCACCTCCTCCATCTCCGCCAACGTGCCCTTCGGTGCCGCCACCATGGCTACCCCGGATGGCCGCCACGCCCGCACGCCGCTGGCGGAAGGGGCCAGCCCCTCCTCGGGTTCGGATCGTCTCGGCCCGACGGCGGTATTCAACTCCATCGGCAAGCTGCCCACGGCGGCCATTCTCGGCGGGGTGCTGCTCAACCAGAAGCTGAGTCCGGCGAGCCTTGAGAACGAGCGGGACAAGGCCAAGCTGATGAGCCTGCTGCGCACCTTCTTCGAGGTGCACAAGGGGTGGCACGTGCAGTACAACATCGTCTCGCGGGAGACCCTGCTGGCAGCCAAGGCCCATCCCGATCAGTACCGGGATCTGGTGGTACGGGTGGCGGGCTATTCGGCCTTCTTCACCGCCTTATCCCCGGATGCGCAAGATGATATCATCGCCCGCACCGAGCACAGTCTCTGACGGGGCGCACCCCATGGCGCCTGTGACGTCATATGATTGGCAAGCCACCCTCGGGTGGCTTGCCGCTATCCACCACCTTGCATGCGAGCGCACCATGAATCCACGCCACCAACTGATCCTCACTCTGGTCCATCAGGCTCGCAAGATGAGCGTGAGTGAACTCTCCAGACACACAGGCGTGTCTGAGGTGACGGTGCGCAACGACCTCACCGCGCTGGAGAAACAGGGACTGCTCAGACGGGTACACGGCTCGGCCATGGCGCTGGAGACCGATGACCCGGATGCCCGGATGAACATCAATTACCTGCTCAAGGAGCGCCTCGCCGAGCGGGCCGCCCAGCTGGTGGAAGATGGCGAGACGGTCTTTATCGAGGGGGGCAGCGCCAACGCCATGCTGGCGCGCCATCTGGCCCTGCACAAACGGGTCACCATCATCACCATCAGCAGCTATATCGCCCATCTGCTCAAAGACACCCCGGCTCAGGTGGTGCTGCTTGGCGGGCTGTTCCAGCATCAGAGCGAGAGCGTGGTGGGGCCGCTGACGCGCCTCTGTATCGAGCAGGTGCACTTCTCCAAGGCCTTTATCGGGGTCGACGGTTTTCATCCCGAGATGGGTTTCACCGGCCGCGATATGATGCGGGCCGACGTGGTCAACAGCGTGCTGGCCAAGGGGATGACCAATGTGGTGATCACCGACAGCAGCAAATTTGGCGCCATCCACCCGAGCCAGCTTGGCGCGCCGGGCCAGATCAACGTACTGGTTACCGACGATGCCCTGCCCGCCCCCATGCGGGCTGCCATTGCGGCCAAGGGGATCACCCTGCACTGCGTTGCGGCCTAGGCCACCCGCTAATTCACGCTATTTCATTGACCTGACAGAATAAAATTTTCATGATGAGCCAGTCCCCATCGGGACTGACATCACCAGTGCGTGATCTGCAGGAAGCAGACTTCAGGAGAGCAAGGACATGCCATCGACCATCACCGCCGGGGAGCGCCGACTCTCCCCTATCATTCGCGCCACCGCCATCACCCTGACCCTGTGCTGGAGCCCGTTTGGCTGGAGTGCCACGCTGCCCGCCGACTTGAAGTGGGAGAGCAACAACCAGGATCCTCTCTATGCCAATCCGACAGCCAAACGCGGCGGCACCTTTCGCACCTTTATGACCAGCTTCCCCCTGACTTTGCGCAAATATGGCCCCGACTCCAACGGCGGCTTTGCCGGTTACGTGCGGGAAACCAACCTGCCACTGCTGAGCACTCATCCCGTCACCGGCAACCCCATGCCGATGCTGGCAAACGAGTGGGCCTTCGGCGCCGACAACAAGACCCTTTATTTTCGCATCAATCCCAAAGCGCGCTGGTCAGACGGCCAACCGGTCACCGCCAATGACTGGCTCTTTACCCTCAAGATGATGCGCAGCAAGGAGATCAACGACCCCTGGTACAACAACTACTACAGCACCCAGATAGCAGACATTACCAAGTTTGATGATCACACCCTGGCCATCACCAGCGGCACCGAAAAGAGCCGTCAGGATCTGCTCGAATCACTGCCCATCAGCCCGGAGCCGAGCCACGCCATCAAGCTCACCGCCAACTGGGTCAAGGAGTACAACTGGAAGGTGTTGCCGGTCACCGGCCCCTATCAGATCGATCAGGTGAAAAAGGGCAAATCGGTCACCTTCAAAAGGATTGAAAACTGGTGGGGGGATGACGAGCGCTACTTCCAGCATCGCTTCAATCCTGCACGGATCGAGATCAAGGTGCTCAGGGATCTGAACATCGCCTGGCAGCACTTCCTGCGCGGCGATCTCGACACCTTCCCGCTGGTGATGCCCAACTGGTGGCACGACAAGACCAAAACCGCGGAGTTCGAGAAGGGTTATATAGCGCGCACCTGGTTCTACAACCAGACCCCGCAATCGCCAATGGGGCTCTATCTCAACACCGCCGATCCGCTGCTGAATAATCTCGATGTGCGACTCGGGATCCAGCATGCCCTCAACCTCGACAAGATGCTCACCACCCTGCTGCGGGGGGATTACCAGCGACTCAACAGTTATGGCTCAGGTCAGGGGGAGTTTACCAACAGCGAGATCAAGGCCCGTCCGTTCGCTCCCAAACTGGCACGGGAATACTTTGCCAAAGCCGGTTTCAACAAAGTGGGGCCGCAGGGAATTTTGCAAAACGACAAGGGGCAGTCACTTACCCTCGCTATCACCTACACCACGGCGGAGCACGCCCAGCGGCTCACGCTGCTGCGGGAAGAGGCCAAGAAGGCGGGGCTTAATCTGGAGCTCAACCTGATAGATGCCTCGGCCGGTTTCAAATCGATGCTGGAGAAAAAGCACCAGAGCGCCTGGATGGCCTGGGCTGGCAGCCGCTATCCCGCCTATTGGGAGTTCTTCCACAAGGTCAACGCCAACAAGCCCCAGACCAACAACATCATGAACATCGATGACGATGCCATCACGGCTCTGGTGGAGCAGTATGACAAGGAGTTCGACTTTGCCAAAAAGGCGGCCCTGTCACGGCAGATCCAGCAGCGGCTCTATGAGCTGGCAAGCTTCGTCCCCGCCTATCAGGTGCCCTACACCCGGGAAGGCGCCTGGCGCTGGATCAAACTGCCAAAAGTACCTGCAACACCCAAGAGCGAGCAGCTTTACTGGCCCCTCGGTGGCGACAACAGCGGTTATAGCTATGGCGGTCTGCTGTGGATTGATGAAGAGCTAAAAACCGAGACCAGGGCAGCTATCAAGAGCGGCAAAACCTTCCCGGCCGAGCCCATCATCGACACCACCTATCGCCAGCCCTGATAACCACAACTCGTTTGGCAAACAGACCTAAAACAAAGACCCCGCCAGATAGCGAGGTCTTTGTTGGCAACCAGTGTTGCGAATAGCTCGGTGATCAGCCGCGTTTGGCCTGCTTCTCGGCAATGGCGTCAGCCACGTCAGCCGGCTCCAGTACAATGCCTTCCTGATCCGGGGTCGGGAACACGGCAACACACAGCTCGTCCTGCTCCATACCGTCAACCCAGCGCTCCAGCCATACCTTCAGGGTGATGGACTGTGGCTTGCAATCGGCCCACTCGCCTTCGGCCCACGCCTTGGCGTACTCCGGGTGCGGCCATACCGGGATGCAATCTTCATCGTCGGTGGTCAGCATCATGACGCCATGCTCGTCAGTCAGGACGAACAGCTCTTCATGCTCGACCAGCTTGCTGATGAAGTGATCGTAACGGTAATCAGCGTTCAGTTGCAGCGCGGCATTGCGCTCGGTGTCGCTCAGTTCATAGCTCATTGGCCAAGTCTCTCTCTCGATAAAGGGCGCCATGTTCACATCTTGTCGTCAGCTTGTCCAGCTTGCAGCCCCTTGGCACCGGATGGGGAGGGCAATGACGCCAATAAGGATAGAGCAGCCTCCTCGATAACGAGACCGCCAGCCATCATATTGCCCCTTTTACAGCGCAGGGGTGATCAGCTCCACATCAGGCTGCTCGCTCAGCTTTTGCCGCAGCCAGTAGGCGGACTCCACCTCGACAAAGCAGAGCAGATCCTGGCCATTGGCCGCCATCGCCATCAGCTGCTCAAAACGCAACTGTTGTTGCTGCTCCCAGGCGGCAGCGAGTTTGGTGCCGTGGGCCTCATCCACCACTTCGCGGCGCAACTCGAACAGGTTATCGGTAATCGGGCTGTTGATCTTGGCGGCGGTGTGCCAGTACATCAGCAGGTTATCCATCATCTCGCTGTCGTAGTTGGCCAGCGCATCCAGCTCGGGTGTCTCACCGCTGTCGCTGGCGGCAAAATCACACCAGCCCGCATCGAGTGACGCCAGCTCATGAGCCCCCTTGGCATGCTTGCGCAACAGTGCAATGTCGGCCCCCTTGCGTGCAGGCAACCAGACCTCGCCCTGATGGGCATCCAGCAGGGACGTCAACGAAGCAGTGGGGTAAACCGGAAAGCGGGTACAAAGTGAATGCAGCAGGGATACCAGAGTGATCTTGACCATGAGCGATACCTTGAACAGGGCGAACAGCCACCAATAGACCGTCCGATATAAAGAAGTGCCCTATCCTACCACGTTTGGTCCGGCTCGGCCCTTGACGAAGCTGTCAGCCAACCATCTGATTACGCCGAAAAAAACAGCATTTGAAACGCAGTATCCAGCCAAAGATCAATAATTTGAGCCAGCGCCCACTAAAGTGGATCCGGGGATGCTAGTTTGCATACATCTTTAGCGTAAGGAGTAAATCCATGATTGGGATCGACCAGGTTTCTAACGAATTCGTGAACGATTTGAAAATACTGGCATGCTTTGATCCGGCCAACATGAGCCTGGGGATTAAATTACGCAGCGATATGTCTGAAGAGTTGTGCCAGGCGGCAGCCCGTCTGCATCAACAGGGCCTCATCAGCGCAGAAGATGGCGGCTATCTCACCCCGTTTGGCATGACCATGGTTGAACACCTGCAACATCTACTGGTCGCACTCAAACCGCTTTGACAGGCTGTGGTGCCCAGAGGGAAAAGTTGAGTAGCTCCCAGCGCTTTCCTTGGTGAAGATGGCAGGCAAACAGCAAAGGACCTTCGGGTCCTTTTACTTTGCCATCCACCAGCCACTCCCCCTCCCTTTCAGGCACCAGTCGCGCATTCACCTCATCGGGTTGCTGTGCAGTGCCCATCCGGACCTGGACAAATTGCTGGCAGATCACCTGCGCCTCCATCGCGGATTGAACCGGTACCGGCACATCAGAAGTCGCAGTCAGGGTGGCAGCAAGCATGAGCGATAGCAGCATGATTTAGCACATCTTAAGCCAGACAAACAAAAAGCCGTGGCACCAGAGGTACCACGGCTTTCTTAAATTCTGTAAGGATTACAGAGCAGTTACATTCTCAGCCTGCGGGCCTTTCTGACCTTGGGTCACAGAGAACTGTACGCGCTGACCTTCAGCCAGGGTACGGAAACCGTTACCTTGAATGGCGCTGAAGTGAACGAAAACGTCCGGGCCGTTTTCTTGCTGGATGAAGCCAAAACCTTTGGTTTCGTTGAAAAACTTAACGGTACCGGTGATCATGTTAGACATATCTTTAAACCTGTATTCAAAATAATTACTTATGCTTTTCAGCGGATAAAGCTCAAAAAACGGGATTAACTTATGAACAACAGGACAAGATGTAAAACATCGTATTCATTGACATAACTATCGCCCTTTCAAGCTGATTTGGATTATACGTGGCTTTATAGATTACGCAAACAAATTTATGCCCCGCCAATGACAGGGCACAAACCGCTATAAGGTGGCAGCTTCCAACGCTTCCACCAGCGCTCTGAGAAAACGAGCCGCCTCCCCGCCAGTACAGGCTCTGTGGTCAAATGTCATCGACAGCGGCAATGCCCTGACGGGACGCGCTTCACCATGGATGAACACCACTTTCTCGAACAACTTGCCCGCCCCTATGATGGCCACCTGCGGCGGCGTCACGATAGGGCTGGCATAACGGCCTGCGATGGCGCCGAAGTTGGTGAGCGTAATAGTCGCCCCCTGCAACATCTCGCGCGGCACAGCACGCGCCTTCACATCGGCGATCATCCGATCCAGCCCCTGCCGGATATCTGCCCCCTCCCGCTCGGCCACGTTCTCCATCACCGGCACATAGAGGCCATGCTTTGAATCCACCGCGATGGCCACATTGACCTCTTTAAACAGGCGCCGTGACAGGGTTTCGCCATCGAACCAGGCGTTCATCGAGGGCTCGGCGCGGCACGCCACGCCAATGGCCTTGATAAGGCGCACCGTCACATCCTCATCAGGCCGCCAGTGACGCAAATCCACCTCGTCGGTGATGCTGACCGGCACCACAGTCTGATGAGAGAGCTCCATCGCCTTGGCCATGGCCCGCCGCGACCCTTTGAGGAATTCGTTGCCACTGCTCTGCTGGGCCTCGAATGCCTGCTGCACATCCAGCTCGGCCACCATGCCGCCGCTGCCACTCCCCTTGATCCGCTCGATATCCAGACCCAGTTTTTGTGCCAGCAGGCGCACGGCAGGCATGGCTTGCACCAGCGATCCCCCCGGGGCAATGGCCCCCACCACAAAGTGATCCTCGATATGCTGCTGATGGGCGCTGACTTTGCCCACCACGGTACCATCATCTTCGCCCCCCTCGAACTCCACCAGCGGCGCACCGATATGGAGTATATCTCCCTCGGCGCCGCAGAGACGGGCGATCACCCCGGCCACCGGAGAGGGCACATCCACCAGCGCTTTGGCCGTTTCCACCGACAAGAGCACCTGATCGACCGCGACGGTATCACCGGCACTCACCTTCCATTCGACGATCTCGGCTTCGGCCAACCCTTCACCCAGATCCGGTAATTTGAAAAATTTCATAGCCACTGGTTCTCCATCAGCTGGTGAGCCACATCGGCGATATCCTGCTCGGTGATGAGGTAATACGCTTCGTTGCGATAGTAGGGGACGGCGGTATCCACCCCGGTCAACCGTTTGGGTGGCGCCTTGAGGCTGGGAAGTGCCTGCTCGGTCACCCGCGCCACGATTTCGGCTCCGACCCCGAAGCTGCCACACGCCTCGTGTACCACCAGCAAGCGACCGGTCTTGCGCACCGAGGTGAGGATGGTCTCCATATCCAGCGGCTTGATGGTGGCCAGATCCAGCACCTCGCACTGGATATCCTGCTCGGCCAGCAGATTCGCCGCCCGCATCACCTCCTGAATGCAGGCCCCCCAGGCCACTACCGTGATATCCCGGCCCGGGCGCAGAGTGAAGCAGACATCCAGCGGCAGGCCGACACCGTCATCCACCACCTCGGATTTCATCGAGCGATAGATGCGGTCCGGTTCGAAAAACATCACGGGATCCGGATCGCGGATGGCCGAGAGCAGCAGGCCATAGGCGCGTCTCGGGCTGGAGGGGATAACCACCCGCAGCCCCGGAATATGGGCAAACAGCGCCTCGACACTCTCGCTGTGATGTTCAGGCGAGTGAATGCCAGCACCATACGGGGAGCGATAGACAAGGGGACAGGAGAGGCGGCCACGGGTACGGTTTCGCATCCGCGCCGCCTGACAGATGATCTGCTCCATCCCGGGGAAGATGAAACCCTGAAACTGGAACTCAGCCACCGGCTTGAGCCCCTGGGTCGCCATGCCAACCGCCACCCCGGCGATCAGCCCCTCGGCCAGCGGCGTGTCGATCACCCGCTTGAAACCGAACTTGTCGCGAAGGCCCACGGTGGCGCGAAACACCCCGCCGTTGACCCCCACATCCTCGCCCAGTACCACCACATCCGAGTCGTGCTCCATCTCGTAGTGAAGGGCCATGTTGACCGCTTCCAGCAAACTGATCTCACTCATGGCCAACCTCCTGCTTCATCCCCTTGGCAATCACTCGCTCGCGCTGGGGCACGAGTTCGGCGGGCAGGCTGGCGTAGTGATAATCGAGCATCGCCTCCGGCGGCTGGGGCGCCATCGCCTCATAACGGGCGACCGCCTGTTCGACCTCTCGGGTAGCTTCCGCCAGCAGGCTCTGCTCCTGCTCTTCATCCCACCACCCCTGGCTGTGCATAAACTGGCGCAGCCGCTTGACCGGCTCTTTCGCCCAGGCGGCCTCGACCTCGGCCCCATCGCGATAGCGAGTGGCATCGTCGGCCGTGGTGTGATCGCCGAGGCGATAACTAACCGCCTCGATCAGAGTCGGCCCCTTGCCGCTGCGGGCCCGTTCGACGGCACTGCGCGCGGCATCGTAGACCGCCACCACATCGTTGCCATCCACCTGCAGGCTGCGCACCCCTGCACCAATCCCCTTTTGGGCCAGCGTAGGAGCGCTCGATTGCAGCTTGCGCGGCACCGAGATGGCCCACTGGTTGTTGTTGACAATGATGACCATCGGCAGGTGCCAGACACCGGCGCAGTTGAGCCCCTCCAGAAAATCCCCCTTGGAGGTGCCGCCATCGCCGATAGTGACTACAGCGACACGCGGTTGATTACGCAGTTTGAAGGCAGAGGCAATACCGCAAGCGTGGGTGATCTGGGTGGCGATGGGAACGCAGATAGGGAGATCTTCAGAGGGAGTCCCATCGGGTTTGAGAAAATAACTGCCCCGCTCGTCACCGCCCCAATATTGCAGGTTCTTCTCCATCGGCACGCCCCGCACATAGAGGGTGGGCATGTCCCGATAGTAGGGGACGTAGACATCCTGCGGCTGCATGGCGAGACCGATGCCAATCCCCACGGCTTCTGCGCCGAGATGGGAGGGAAAAGTACCGAGTTTGCCGGTTCGTTGCAGCGCAATCGCTTTTTTGTCATAGCTGCGCACCATCACCATATTGCGGTAGAAGGTGTGCAGTATCGCCTTGTCCAGCCAGGTCGGTAAGGTGGCGACCGGGCACCCTTCCGCATCGAGGTAACGAAGGAAAGGGATGTCGACATGGGTCATAACTGGCTCCTTGCCGTTGTGAGCGTCACCGATGCTGGTGACACCTAGATGTAAATACCTTGTTAAATAAAAAGCAAAGAGATTTACTCAGGTAAGACCAGTAGAAACTTCTTTAAAGTAGCGAAGGAGCTGAATTTTCGGCGATGAGTGGCAAGGTATGCCGTAAATGGTGCAACTTTGCAGCGCTGAAGACAGGATGCCAAATATTGAAAAGGGGAGCCTTGCTCCCCCTTCTGTTACTCAAGTCAGCGGTTACGCCAACCAACAGTTACGCCAGCCACTGTTGCAGCTGGCGGGCCATGCCAACTGGCAGCAGGTGAGCGCGGTTCAGCAAGTGGCTGCGCCAGGGCTCGGCCAGCAAGGTGGGGCAAATTCGCATCTCCCGTCCCCGGTCAGCCACCCGCACCAACCGATCGATGAGGGTCTCCAGCGGCGGATACGCCGGCCAGTGGGGATAGAGATCGGCGGTCGTTATACCGGCCAGATCGCACACCCGCTCCTCTTCCCCATCTCTCTTCCCATCAACCATTGGCCAGGGGTGAAGCACCTGCAACCAACCCGGCCGTGCGGCCTCCAGCAACTGGCCCAGCGTCGGCTGCGCAAAATGGGGATCCCCTGCGGCTTTGAGCAGATGGCGCGCCCCCGCCAGCACCACCACGCCGCGGGCGGGAAGTGCAAGAAGATGGTCGGCCAGCGCCTGATCCCGCCCCCTGTTGTGCTGCTGCCACCGCTCCGGGCTCATCTCCTGCCACTCGAATAAGGGCTCGCAGAGATGCACCCGCAGCCGCATATGTTCAGGGCGCGCCAGATTGCTCTGGCGCAGAGCGGTGAAGAGAGCAGGAAACTCGGGAGCCATCCAGGCGGGAAAGGCACAGGAGTCGAGCCAGACCGGATAGAGTCGTGCCAGCGTCAGCGGCTCCCCTTGCCAGCTCTCCTCCCCCGTCAGCCAGGCATCGAGCAAGCCCTGATGGCGGCGGTTGCCGCACTCCAGCACCAGATCGGTCATGATTCCCCAGAGCGCAGGATCGCAGAGCCAGGCGTGTTGGCACCGTATAAAATCCGGGTGCCAGTGCGGCTCCCCCAGCCCTACCAGCTTGCCCGCCAGTAAGGCTTCCCGGATGGCGGCAACCGGGGTCATGCGTCCCCCTCCTGCCGGATGTCCGGTTGTTGCTCAACCACATCGACCCGCTCACAAATAAGGGTGCCGACCTTCGCCAGCCAGTCGGGATGCACCATCTCCTGATGCAGGCAGGGGAAGCGCTCATAGCGGATTTCCCCTTTTGTCAGCGGCTCCCAACCACGTCCATCCAGCCAGAGCTGGCGGGAGGCTGATGCCTCGATAAAGATCACCTCCCCGTGGTAGCAGTAGTCGACCGGCTGGCGGATCAGCCGGTTGTTGTGGCCAACCAGCTCAATCATGGCGCTCACCACCTGCTCGTCGAGCATGGCCAGCGCACTCCCCTCTGCACCCAGTCGGGCCACCACGTCGCCCCGAGTAAGGGAGTCGAGCGCATCGTCCGCAACCGCAATGCCTCCCATCCGCAGCAACGCATCGAGCATCCGCTGCTCGTCGGGCAACGGCTGGGTCTGCCACTGCTGACAGGGGTAGGCATCGAGCAGCAGCACCATGGCCACCTCCTGTCCCTGCTCTTGCAGCATGGCGGCCATCCGGTGCACCAGCATGCCCCCGAGCGACCAGCCGAGCAACCAGTAGGGCCCCTCGCTCTGCTGACGACGCAGCTCAGTCACATAGTCGAGGGCCAGCTCGTCAAAGCTGGCGGGCAGCGGCGCATCCGGTTGGCAGATCGCCCGCGCCTGCAGGGCATAGACCGCCATGTCGGTCGGCAGATGGGGCACCAGCGGCGCATAACACCAGCCGAGCCCCCCTGCGGGATGGACACAAAAGAGGGTGGGGCACGATGTGCCAGACTGCGCACCGGACGCTCGCAGGGGCAACAGCATGGGCATCGCCTCCCGCTCGCCGCCAAGACTGCGCGCCAGCTGGGCGGGGCTCGGCGCTTCGAACAGACTGGCCAAGGTGAGATCCTGTCCGATTGATTCCTCAATGCGCACCACCAGCTGCGCCGCCAGCAGGGAGTGGCCGCCGAGGGCAAAGAAGTTATCGCCGGCGCCGACTCGCGCCAGCCCCAGCACCTCGGCGAAAAGGCGGCAGAGCCGCTCCTCCAGCAGGGTTTTCGGCAACGCCTGACCCACCGCCGACGCCATATCGGGCAGCGGCAGCCCCTTGCGATCCAGCTTGCCATTGGGGGTAAGCGGCAGCTCTGCCAGGTTTACCAGGAGCCCCGGCACCATGTAGTCGGGCAAGGCAGCGCCAAGGGCAGGTGTCAGCTCGGCCAGCGTCAGCTCTCTGCTATCTGCAGCCACCACATAGGCCACCAGACGGCGATCGCCGGGGGCAAATTCGGGGACCAGCACCACCGCCTGCGCCACCCGGGGATGGCGCAGCAGCACCTGCTCGATCTCCTCCAGTTCGATGCGCTGGCCGCGGATCTTCACCTGAAAATCGAGGCGCCCCAGATACTCGATGGCGCCATCCTCGCGCCAGGCGGCCAGATCGCCGCTGCGATAGAGCCGTCCCGCTCCGAAGGGGTTGGCAATAAAGCGCTCGGCGGTGAGCTCGGGCTGGCCAAAGTAGCCCTCCGCCACCTGCACGCCGCCGATCCAGAGCTCGCCTGCCACCCCGAGGGGCACCGGCTGCAACCAGGGGTCGAGAATGTGGATGCTGGTATTCCAGACCGGATAGCCGATGGGCACGCTTGTCACCGCCTCGTCTGCCCGGCAGGGATACCAGGTGACGTCCACCGCCGCCTCGGTCGGGCCATAGAGGTTGTGCAGAGGGGCGGAGAATGTCCCATACCAGCGCTGCACCAGATCCGCGGACAGCGCCTCACCGGAGCAGAAGACCTGCCGCAGGGCACAGCAACGGGCTGGCTCGGCTTGTGCGACGAAGATCTGCAGCATGGAGGGGACAAAGTGCAAGGTGGTGATCCCGGCCTGCTCAATCAGCTCGGCAAGGTAGGCGGGATCCTTGTGGCCGCCCGGTTTGGCGAGCACCAGCCGCGCCCCGGTCATAAAGGGCCAGAAAAATTCCCAGATGGAGACATCGAAACCGGCCGGGGTCTTTTGCAGCACCCGATCCGCCGGTCCGATGGGATACATGTGCTGCATCCAGAGCAGCCGGTTGACGATGGCGCCATGGCTCACCACCACCCCTTTGGGGCGACCGGTCGAGCCGGAGGTGTAGATGATGTAGGCCGCATCTTCCGGTTTGGGGGCTGGCAGATCACAAGGTGCTACCGCCGCCAGCTGCTCTGCCACACCGGGGGCATCGAGGCAGACAAGTGGCGCGGCCACGTCGAGCGGCATCTGCAAGGTGCGACTGGTCAGCACCAGCGCAGGATCGCTGCTGGCGAGAATGTAGCCGATCCGCTCCGCCGGATAGTCCGGATCAACGGGCACGTAGACCGCTCCCACCGCCATGATGGCCTGCTGGGCGAGAATAAGCTCGGGAGAGCGCGGGATCACTACCGCCACCCGACAACCGGGGCCCACGCCCCTTCCCGCCAGATAGCTGGCCAACTGGCGGGTTCGCTGGCGCAGCTCGGCCACACTCCAGTGCTCGGCGCCACACTCCAGCGCGATGGCGCTCTGATCTGCCGCCGCTAGCCCCTCGGCCAGCAGTGCACTCAGGGTGGTAGTCGGCAACGGATGGTAGGTTTGGTTCCAGCGCGCCAGCTCAGCCTGCTCGCAAGGCAGCAACAGCGGCAAGCGCACCGCCAGGGCTTCGTCATCCGCCTCACTCCAGGCCGCCAGATAGGCGACCAGCCGGGCCAGATGACGCTCGCTCTCCTGTTGGCTGAAGCGCCCCTGATGTGCTTCGAGGGTCAGGGTCATAGCGCCCGCCTCCTCGGCAAAGTAGAAAGCGCACTCCTCCACCGGCCCCGCCGCCAGCACCTGCACCTCGCCACGAACCTGGTTGTGCCCTTCACCAAAGCTGAGGGTACGGGCAAAGGGCATCAGATTGACCTGAGGACCAAACAGCGGCTGGCCCGGCTGACGCTGTTGTAACCACTCCTGACGGCAGCCCTGATGACGACGCAGAGCGGCAAATTGCCGCTCGACCTGTGCCAGCAACTCCCCTACCCGGCTGGTGCCGCTCAGCTCGATGCGCAGGGGCACCACATTGACCTTCATGCAGGGGGTATCGGCCGCCTCTGAGCCCAGCCGCCCCATCAGCGGAATACCCAGCACCACCTCGCCAGCGCCGCTCATCCGCTGCACATAGCTGGCCACCGCCGCCAGCAGCAGACTGTAGGGGTGACAGGCCGAACGACTCGCCCGTGCCACCAATGCCTGCCACTGGCGGCCAGCCAGCCGCTGCTCAAGACGA